>SLIL01000070.1 GCA_007135645.1 Bacteroidales bacterium | reverse complement strand
CACATCTTTAAACGCCATGGTAGGCCCATGAAACAGCTCCAGTGAATAAGTCCCTGAATCCAGTCGTACCAGTGGAATGTCAAAATCCAGGGTATCTTCCACCATTTCTTTCAGCTTCTTTCCCGGTATTTCATCCTCAAGGAATCCTGATAAAACAGCATAGGCAATCTCATGCAATGATTTTCCATGAAGTTGCTCAAAGAAATCCTTTTCCAGTGCAGGGAATCTTTCGGGCATATACAAGCCCCCATCATCGGCAAGTCCTTTTAATACGGCGTGCTTTAAATTTGCTGTGTTTGAGGGGTTGTTGGTGCTGAAGTATAACATTTTTTATAGAGACTAGAGATTAGAGACCAGAGATTAGAGACTAGAGAATAGTGACTAGAGGCTAGTGAATAGAGACCAGAGATTAGAGATAGAGACTGGAAACAAAAGAACAGTGTCCATAAACTGGTTATAAGGGACAGGCGAGTGTGAGTTTGTAACCATGCGAATGAAGAACTATTTATTGGATTGTTGAATTACAGGGCCCTGGTTGTTTATGGCAGATATGTAGCCGGTGGAATCAATTCCTTCTTTGGCGAGGTGATTTTTGAGCAGCTCAATGATCCTGGAGGCTGTATCCGGGTTGTTGCATAAGGTGAAAACCGAAGGCCCTGATCCCGAGATGCCAAATCCCAGTGCGTTGTTTTTCATGGCAATGGTACGCATCTGATAAAAATCGGGAATGAGCATCGCCCTTACGGGTTCAATGATGTAATCCTGCAAGCTTCTCCCGATGAGTTGTTCATCGCCCGTGCAGAAGCCAGCCACCAGGCCTCCCACGTTTCCCCACTGTTTTATGGCATCGGTAATGGGTACATTGGTTTTCAGGATCTTCCGGGCTTCTAAGGTAGGTATCTCCACATGGGGGTACAAAACGGCAACATGCAGGGAGTCGGGATATGGAAGCCTCACCACATCCAGCGGATCATAGCTACGGATGAGTACCAGTCCTCCCAACAGCGAAGGAGCCACATTATCGGCATGGGCATTGCCGCAGGCCAGGCGTTCCCCTTCCATGGCCAGGGGGAGCAGTTGCTCACGGGTAAGCGGGTTTCCCATAAGCTCATTTATAGCCACCAGGCCAGCTACAGCACTTGCTGAACTTGAGCCCAGGCCACTGCCAAAAGGCATTTCCTTGTATAATTCAACACTTACCCCCTGACGGATATTGAGTTTATCAAAATAGTATTTTATTACCGCGGTAACAATATTTTTCTCAGGGTCTTTGGGAAGCAAACCCTGGTCACCTTCTATCCGGTCCAGGGTAATCTGGCCGCTGTTGTTAAGATGCATGATTACGCGATCGCCTGGTTTTTCCAGTGCAAATCCCAGTACATCATAACCGCATCCTACATTGGCTACCGTGGCCGGTGCAAAAACACTTACTGATTGCATAGTTTATAGTTTTTTATTGTGTCGCTACCCTTACAATATCAGCCAGAACACCTGCTGCCGTAACTTCTGCTCCCGCCCCGGGCCCTCTTATCACCATGGGATTGTGAAGGTATCTGTTGGTTGTTAAAGAAATGATGTTATCACTGCCACTGAGATTGTAAAAGGGATGTGTGTTGTCGAGCATAAGCAACTCAATACGGGCATTGCCATTTTCAAGTGTCCCCACAAAATGAAGGGCCTTGTTTTCCGATTCGGCTTTTGTTTTTAACGCACTAAAATGCTCTTCATGCTCCCGGAGTTTCAGGTAAAACCCTTCCAGTGAATCTGCCTTAAGACAATCTTCCGGAAGGATCGTTTGAATGCGAATATCTTCCATTTCAAGTGAAATTCCTGTTTCCCGGGCAAGGATCAGCATTTTACGCCCGAAATCAAGCCCGCTGAGATCGTCGCGCGGATCAGGCTCAGTATATCCCTTCTCCCGGGCTTCCCGCACGATCTCTTCAAAAGTACGCTCACCTTTGTAATTGTTGAAAATGTAGGATATGGTTCCTGATAGTATGGCTTCAATTTTCAGGATCTGGTCGCCACTGATCAGCAGATCGTGTATGGTTTTAATAATGGGCAAACCGGCACCTACTGAAGTCTCATACCAGTAATCCACTCCATATTTGCGGGCCTTTTCCCTGCTTTGGATGTATTGATCCTGGGAGCCCGAAACACCAACTTTGTTGCAGGCAACCACGGAGATGCTTTTTTCAAAAAGTTGCGAGTAAAGAGAAGCAACATGCGGGCTGCCGGTGTTATCCACAAATACAGAGTTGGACAGGTTGAGCTTAACGGCGCTTTCAATGATCTCCTCTACGCTGCCCGGCCCTGCTTTTTCTTCAAACAACACATCCCATTTCTCCACGGGAATACCATCGGCATCCACGAGCATTTTTTTGCTGTTGCATACGCCCGCAAGATTGAGTTTTACCTGTCGTTTTCCCTGGAGGTATTCATGATGGGCTGCAATTTGCCTGAGCAGGGTGGCACCAATATTCCCCACTCCGCAGCTAAACACGTTGAGGGTTTTTACCGGGGAAAGGAACATGTCGTCATGCACCGAATTCATGGCTTTGGAAAGATCCTTGTGATCGATCACTGTAGAGATATTCAGCTCTGATGATCCCTGCGCAATGGCCACAACATTTACACCACTGCGCCCCAGGGCACTGAAAAACCTCCCTGATAAACCTTTGGTGTGACGCATGTTCTCACCAACAATGGCAATAATGCTGTAATTGTTCTCAATCCGGGGTGGGTTGATCTTGTTCAGTGCCAGTTCCTGTTCAAACTCCCTGTTAATAGCCATGCCGGCTTTCTCCCTGTCGTCAGGGCTGATGGCCAGTGTTATGCTATGCTCAGAGCTTGCCTGAGTAATGAGAATTACATTGACATTGGCATTGGCCAGTGTATTGAAAAGACGGCCGCTAAACCCTCTCTGCCCTACCATACCACTGCCTTGCAGGGTAATAAGGCTTATTTGGGGGATAAAAGAGATCCCCTTTACCAGCGATCCATTGGAAGAGGAATCCATTCCAATCCGGGTTCCTCCAAAGTCCTGGTTGAATGTGTTTTTTATGATGATGGGAATGTTCTTTGTCTGAGCCGGAATCATGGTTGGAGGGTGGATCACCTTGGCTCCGAAATAGGATAACTCAATGGCCTCCAGATAGGAAAGATGCGGAATGGAAAAAGCTTTTTTTACCATTCGCGGATCGGCGGTCATAATTCCGTTTACATCGGTCCAGATCTCTATTTCACGGGCATTCAGTGCTGCAGCAACAATAGCAGCAGTATAATCCGATCCACCCCTGCCCAGGGTAGTGGTCTCCAGGCTGGCATTGGAAGCAATAAATCCGGTAAATACCAGAATGGTATCCTGATGGTTGCTTACAAAATCCCTAAGAAGATTCTGAGTAAGGGCTTCGTTAACATTGGCCTTCCCAAAAGTGCTGTCGGTTTTGATCAACTCACGGGTATCGGCCAGGACAGCACTTCCACAATGCTGATGAATAAAATGGGTGATCATGGTGCACGATAAAAGTTCACCATATGACAATACCCGGTCTTTTATCCTTTCAGAAACTTCGCCCAGTGCCTTCACCCCCAGGATCAGTTCTTCCAGTTCATTGAAAAGCATCTTAAGGGCCAGCAATGCTTTGTTCTGGTGTTTGATCTCCAGAAACTTTCTTACTGTTTGATAATGTCTCTGCTCAATCTGTTTCAGCTCAGAAATACCATCCTGGTTGTTTCTGGCATCTTCAAGGATCTTCAGCAAACCGGAGGTTACCCCGTGCATGGCCGAGCAAACCACGAGAACCTGCTCCTTTTCAGATGTTGATTTTACAATACGCAGGAGGTTCAACAGGGCATCATAGCTGCCAACAGATGTTCCCCCAAATTTTAAAACCTTCATGTACCGGGTTTTTAGTTCGTTTATCCTCAGAAATTCATTTTTATGTGCGATGCAAGCCAATCACCCAATGTAGAGGTGCTCACTGCACGTGTTTTGTCAATATCTTCGGTAACGATCCCTTGCTCCAGGGAAGCTTCCACTGCTTTCCGGATCATTTCGGCCTCGTTGTTGAGTTTGAAAGCATATTCAAACATCAGCGCAGCAGAGAGTACCGTGGCAATGGGGTTGGCAATATTTTTTCCTGCTGCCTGGGGATAGGAGCCATGGATGGGCTCGAAAACCGAAGTATGAATCCCTATGGATGCGCTGGGCAGTAATCCCAGGGAGCCGGTGATCACGCTTGCTTCATCGGTGAGGATATCACCGAACATGTTCTCGGTAACCATTACATCAAATTTTTTAGGCCACTGGATGAGCTGCATGGCGGCGTTATCAACAAACATATAATCCAGCTCCACCTCCGGGAACGAAGGGGCCATTTCCTGCACCGTTTCACGCCAGAGCCTGGAAGTGGCCAGTACATTGGCTTTATCAACCAGGGTAAGCTTTTTACGGCGTTTCATGGCAAATTCAAAGGCCAGTTTTGCAATACGCTCAATCTCAAAACGATGATAAACACAGGTGTCGTAGGCCGTATTGCCATCTTCGCTGCGTCCCTGGGGCCTGCCAAAATAAATACCGCCGGTAAGTTCCCTGATAGCTACAAAATCAGCACCTTCCACCAGTTCTTTTTTCAGGGGCGATTTGTGTAAAAGGGATGGAAAAGTGGTTACAGGCCTTATGTTGGCAAACAATCCCAGGCGCTGGCGCATTTCCAGCAATCCCTTCTCGGGCCTTACCTTTGCTTTGGGGTCATTGTCAAAATGGGGATCGCCAATGGCACCAAACAGAACGGCATCCGAATTCATACAGGCAGTGTGTGTTTCTTCCGGGTAAGGGTTTCCGGTTTCAAATATGGCGGTTGCGCCTGTAAGGGCCTGGGTGTATTCAGCACTGTGCCCTGTTTTTTCGCAAACAGCATCGATTACTTTCAGGGCCTGGTCAATGATCTCCGGGCCTATTCCATCGCCGGGAAGGACTGCAATTTTTAAATTCATTTTCCTGTTTTTTTGTTTTGTTTATCAATATATGGTTATGTCACCCTTTTGGAGTTCTCTGGTTTGTACTTTTTTTTCTTTTTTTTCTATAATCTTGTCATCCCTTCGGGATTATTCTTTTTTTGGTTGTGATTTTTTTTGTTTTATGTCAGCGCTACGCGCCTTAGATGTTGCTGGTTATATCATTTTTCTACCATAATTTCAGCGCTACGCGCCTCAGGGTTCGTCGGATAAATTATGTTTTCACCAGTCATTTCTCATTCAAAATTCACCATTCATCATTCATCATTCATCATTTTTCATTCATCATTTTTCATTCATCATTCATCATTTTTCATTCATCATTCTTCATTCTTCATTTTTCACTTTTCATTCTTCATTAAAAAATTATCACTCCCCACCAGCCGTTTCTCATTATCCGCAATGGTATTGAGCATCTTCATGGTAGCTTTTATGGCAGCGGCAGTTTGGTCTGCATCCAAGCCGCGTGTTCTGAATTCTTTGCCCCTGAACTCCCAGGTAATGGTGGTTTCCACAAGGGCATCGGTTTTACCGCCGGGAGGTATCGTAACCAGATAATCGGTAAGCATGGGGTGTTCTTTCCCCAGTTTTTTGTAAATACTCCACAAGGCTTTCATAAAGGCATCGTATTGGCCATCACCCACCGAAGTTTCATTATGTATCTCATCATCGATGCAGATGCTTAGCGAAGCCACAGGTTTCATTCCCCTGGCCACCGAAAGCTGGTAGTTGATCAGCTTAATGGTCTGGTTATGGTCGCCGTTTTTCAACACATCTGAAATAATGTAGGGCAGGTCGTCAATGGTAACGGTTTCCTTCAGGTCGCCCAGCTCGATAACCCTCTGAGTTACCTTCAACAGGTCTTCCTGCGACAGTTCTATGCCCAGCTCCTCCAGGTTTTTGGTGATGTTGGCCTTGCCCGATGTTTTTCCAAGTGCATACTGGCGTGTGCGTCCGAAACGCTCCGGTAGCAGGGGATTGAAATAGAGATTGGCCTTGTTGTCGCCATCGGCATGTACACCGCAAACCTGCGTAAAAACATACTCTCCCGTAAGGGGCTTATTGGCCGGGATTCGCAGGCCGCTAAAGAGCTCCACCATTTTGGATGTCCTGGAAAGTTTTGATTCAATGAGCGTATTTTCCAGTTTTAAGTGATCGTTGAGCACACCCAGCACACTGGAAAGCGGCACATTACCAGCCCTTTCACCCAAACCGTTAACTGTGGTATGAACTCCTCTGACACCGGCTTTCAGGGCATTGAAAACATTGGCTGTGGCCAGGTCATAATCGTTATGGGCGTGAAAATCAAAATGCAGATGAGGATACTTTGAAGTCATGGTTTTGCAAAACTCATAAGTCTGATCCGGATTAAGAATTCCCAGCGTATCGGGCAACATAAACCGTTTGATAGCAGATGTGCGCAATCTGTCAACCATATAAAAAACATAGTCAGGGGAGTGAATCATCCCGTTTGACCAGTCTTCCATATAAAGATTTACAGAGATCCCCCTTCTTTCAGCCTCATCCACGATGAAGAGAATATCGTTAAAATGCTGTTCCGGAGTTTTTTTCAACTGTCCTTCCAGATGACGCAGAGAGCCTTTGGAAAGCAGGTTTATCACTTTTCCCCCGGCCTTTTCAACCCAATCAAGAGATAAGGTACCATCCACAAAACAAAGGATCTCAATTTTCTCGATGCAATTGTTCTGGCGGGCCCAGTCGGTAATTCGTTTTACTGCTTTAAATTCTCCTTCAGAAACCCTGGCAGAGGCAATTTCTATTCTGTTTACCCTGATTTCATTGAGCAGCATCTGGGCAAGGGCCAGCTTCTCTGCATCGTTAAATGACACACTGGTAGTTTGTTCCCCGTCGCGCAGGGTGGTATCCATTATTTCTATCATGATTGCAGACTTTTGTAGTTTCAGGCATTGGCTTTTTCCCATGCCTCTATTTCACTCTTTTTACTGAGCAGGTAGTCAATGTCATCAAAACCGTTTAACAGGCAATTTTTTTTATAGGCTCCAATCTCAAAGCCTTCTTTTTCTCCGGTTTCCAGAATGGTAATAACTTGATCCTGAAGATTTATTTCAAGCTCTGTTGAAGCATTACTTTCAACAACATCAAAGATCCGGGCCAGGAATTTCTCTGAAACCTGTACCGGAAGCAAACCGTTGTTCAGAGCATTGCTTTTGAAAATATCGGCAAAAAAGCTCGAAACAACCGCCCTGAACCCATAGTCTGTAATGGACCATGCGGCATGTTCACGGCTGCTGCCACTTCCGAAGTTCTTTCCGGCAACGAGCACTTTTCCGGAATAGGTTGGATTATTGAGTACAAAATCAGGTTTGGGGTTTCCGGCAGGGTCGTAGCGCCAGTCATAAAACAACTTGGAGCCAAATCCCTCGCGCGTGGTGGCCTTAAGGAACCGTGCAGGAGTTATCTGGTCAGTGTCCACGTTTTCAATGGGAAGTGGAACACAGGTTGAAGTAAGGGTTATGAATTTCTCTATGGGCATAATAATACGGGTTTACAGTAAAGTTCGTGGATCAGTTATTTTTCCGGTGATGGCGGCTGCAGCAGCTGTGATGGGGCTGGCCAGCATGGTGCGGGCACCTGGTCCCTGCCTTCCCTCAAAGTTGCGATTGGAGGTAGAAACGGCATATTTACCGGTGGGGATCTTATCCTCATTCATGGCAAGACAGGCCGAGCAACCCGGCTGGCGCAGTTCAAATCCGGCCTCTTCCAGGATCTGCCTCAGGCCTTCTTTTTCTGCCTGTGCCTCCACCTGTTTACTGCCAGGAACGATCCATGCAGTAACGTTATCTGCTTTTTTCTTTCCTTTCACGAATCCTGCAAAAGCACGCAGGTCTTCAATGCGACCATTGGTACAACTCCCGATAAACACATAGTCCACTGTTTTGCCAAGCATCGGCTCGCCGGGGTTGAACCCCATGTATTCGAGGGATTTCAGGAATGACTTTCGCGAGCTTTCATCAATATGATCCAGAACAGGAATGCTACCTGAAATGCCCAGTCCCATACCAGGGTTGGTTCCATAGGTGATCATGGGTTCAATATCTTCGGCCTTAAAGTGCAGCTCTTTATCAAATTCTGCCCCGGGATCGCTGGGAAGTGACTTCCAGTAAGCAAGTGCCTTGTCCCATTCATGGCCTTTGGGGGCCATTTCACGTCCTTTGATATAATCAAATGTGGTTTCATCCGGAGCGATAAGCCCACCACGGGCTCCCATTTCTATGCTCATGTTGCAGATGGTCATTCGTGCTTCCATGCTCAGGCTCCTGATGGCCGATCCGGCAAACTCAACAAAATAGCCTGTAGCACCACTGGCCGAAATCTGGGAAATAATGTAGAGCACGATATCTTTTGATTTTACTCCCTGCTGAAGGGTGCCTTCAATGTTGATGCGCATCCTTTTGGGTTTGCTGAGGATCAGGCACTGGCTGGCCAATACCATTTCCACCTCGCTGGTACCGATTCCAAATGCAATGGCTCCAAAGGCACCGTGTGTAGAGGTGTGGCTGTCACCGCAAACTATGGTCATTCCCGGTTGGGTAATGCCCAGCTCGGGGCCGATCACGTGCACAATACCATTGTAGGGATGATTGAGGCCATAGAGTTCTATGCCATGCTCAGCGCAGTTTTTGGCCAGGGTATTTACCTGTACGCGGCTCAATTCTTCCTGGATGGTAAGATGCTGATTGATGGTGGGTACATTGTGGTCAGCCGTGGCAACGGTTTTATGGGGCCGGGCAACCTTTTTGCCACGTTTGTTAAGCCCGGTAAATGCCTGTGGACTGGTAACCTCGTGGATAAAGTGCCGGTCAATATAAAACACGGAAGTATCCTTGTCGATGGCTTCCACTACGTGCTGGTCCCATATTTTATCAATGATGGTTTTGGGTGTCATTTTTTTGATTTCAGATTTTTGAATTTTGATTTCAGATTTTTGATTTAAGATTTTGATTTTTTTGTGGTATCGGATTTCGGGCCTGAAACCCGATACCACAGAGCCAGAACTGGATGTCAGGCAATCTTACCAAGGGCATCCAGGAAAGCTTCCACCGATGCGGTAATGATGTCAGTGTGCGCTGAGAAACCGTAATAGTTGTTTCCTTTGTGTTCCACCTGCACATGTACTTTACCAAGGTCATCACTTCCCCTGGTAATGGCCTGAATGAGAAACTCTTCCAGGCGGACCCTGCGCTTAACAAGGGTTTTTACTGCCGTGAAAGCTGCATCAATGGGGCCGTTACCCGATGCCGTTTCAGTAAATACATCACCGTTGAAGCTGATTTGGACTGTTGCTGTGGGAATAGTGGATTTTCCGCATACTACCTGAAGGGAGATCAGCTCGATGGGTTTTTTGCCCTTCTCTTTTTCAGCTCCGGCCAAAGCTTCCAGGTCTTCTTCTGTAATGTCTT
>SLIL01000297.1 GCA_007135645.1 Bacteroidales bacterium | reverse complement strand
TCCTTGTCATAAAAGGTATTGATGCCAAAATGGATAAACATCCCAAAGCCCAGGTCCATCCAGGCACGTTGAGCCGGGTTGGGCTGAACATCAGCATCTTTGGCTGCATTTACCGGTGCCGCATGGTGACTGGCGGCGGCAAGATTCCGGTGCAAAGGCAGGGTTGCAGCGGCTAATCCTGCCATACCGGCATTTCTGAGAAATTTTCTTCTGTTGATGGTCATAGTTCAGGTTTTTAATGAGTTAATGGATATTTTTTCCTGTTACTCTGGTTTGACATTGCTATTGAGCTGCTCAATGAGCAACCTACGGTGTTTTCCATAAAAGTGGGTGTTCTCAGGAATGCGCAACACATGAAGGTCAGAATACGTTTTTGCCCTCGATAATTGATCAAAAAGAGTTTGCGAATCAATATGGCGTGACTGGTCATTGACAATGATTGTTTTGGGAACATCAGTGGCTGCGAGCATCTCCTGAAGATCAACGGGTATGGCCATTGGATCTTCATTGAAATAACCCAGCCGGGGAATCAGGCCGGTGTAATCGTAAAACCTTGCGATCCCTTCAATGGTTGGATCAGTGGTTCGGAAAGGGGTAAACGGGTCAAGTACAGCAATTTCCGTAACACGATCATCGAACAGGGAGGCAAAGATGGCCACATTGGCACCCAGGGCATAACCCGACAAAATGATCCTGGAGGTATCGGCAACCGGTATCCCATAAACCACATCGATAGCCGATTGTACATCATGTACCATACGCCCCATAAGCGACCACTGCGGATAGCGATCATAAAACCTTACTGCTTCTGCCTGCCGGGTGCCAAATCCGATCATATCATAGGCCAGAACTGCATAGCCTGCTTCATTCAGATCACGGATATAATCATTCATCTCAAACCCGGGATAGCTGCTTCTCCCATACCCTTCTGCATACGCGTATTCATGCAGGTAAATGACCACGGGGTAGTTTTTCTTTCCTGTATCGGGATAATAAAAATCAGCATACAGCTGGTCGCCCATACCGTTATAAGGACTAACCCTCAATCGTTTGGCTGTGCCAATGGTTTCCTGGTTGCGAAAGATGGTGGAAAGGTTATCTTCTTTTCGGATATAGGTAAGGTCGCGCTGTGTTTTATGCCTCATCACCGGCGGTTTTTCACCCAGCAGCCAGGCAGTATTGGCTTTCACCTGCTCGCGAAAGGACTCATCAGGATCAGCAACATTTTCCAGGGCAACCATTTGGGGTATCCTGTCAGACTCCAGGGGATTTGTCCTGAGCCATTCTTCAAAAGAGTACAAATGATAAAATTCATGGAAAGGAGGATAATCCGCAAGTCCGAACTGTGTATCCAGAAAATCGTAGAAGTCTTCCATATCCCGCTCATGGGTATTATGCCTTACGGTGCGCTGGCGTATTTGCAAAGCATCGGGGTTCTCAAAAAACTCATAAACAGTAAGTGCTGAGCGATAGGATGCTTCGAGCCCGAATGAATCGCCAAAAAGATCAAAGATCCCCGCATTGAGCAAACAGGGTCTTGGAGCTATAAGGGAAAGCAGGGAGTTAAAATCCACCGGCAACCTGTCTTCGTGCCCCCAGAACGCCTGCAGTTCGGGTATCCACCAGTGCGGAAAGTCGTTGATGGTTTGCATCATGGTATGAATGGCGTATTGCCGGTCGCAGGTACGGGCCGGCTTCACCCCGCCAAACCCGCTGCTGCTGGGAATCACAGCATCGATGCGCTCATCAAAGGCAGCAGCATACATAGAGGCTTTTCCGTTGCGCGAATGACCGGTTAGGGCGATTTTGTCCGTATCTACTTCAGGCCGGGTATAAAGGTAAGTTACAACAGCTGTGGCACCCCATGCTCTTTGCATTAATGAGGCAAAGTTATATTCAGGAAACAGCTCCCCGTAGTTTTTAGTATCGTCTTTTACATCGGCAGCTGCATATAAACAACCAATATAACCTCTCCGCAAGCCAACCCCAAGCCAACCTTTGTGGTTCCATTGGGTCATCATCACCGGAAGTTTCCCTTCCAGATTTTCGGGAATATAGAGTTCTAAGGTCATTTTGGCCTTATTTCCGGGGCCAAAATGCAACTCGACTTGTTCTGTCCTTATGCCATCTTCAACGGTCACTTTTAAAACCTCTGCTTTTACTTCCTGGGGTATGGGAGGCATATATCCTAAAAAGTAGGCCTGGAACTGGTCTTTGATCCATTCGCGCTGCTGCTGCCACTGTTGCAGATCTTCAATAGGAGTTTCATTTTTTAGCATCAGCGGGTCAGGCAACCAGGGGATGGAAGGTAGTTCATCAGGGGTTTTACCCGCATTAACATGGGATAAGCTATATAAAATAAGAAAAACAGGTGCAAATAGTCTTTTGAACATAAGTATTAAGTTTGTCATTCATAAAATTGATTAACGTAGATCGGATGGCAAGCTAAACGTTTTTTGGCCCACCTTTACCGTTCGCATTTGATCATCAAGTATTACATATGGATGCGATTTGTATGCTTCCTGCAAGGTTATCACAACCAAAATATCGCCCTCGCAGGCTATATTAATAAGATAGTTGTCAAAATATGTTTGCCCCTGAAATCCTATTCCGGGATTATGTCTCTCGGTTGTTCCGCCATACCTGACATTGTCAATACGAATCTGAGGATTGATAATGCCCGGAACGGAAAGTTTCAATGTATTCTGGTTGGGTGCGGTAATCAAAACACCATCTTCAAGTATTTCAATGGAATTAAACCCGGGTGTATGCATTCGCCAGGTGCGGCCATTGTCTGAATTATCCAGGACCAGGAAAACACCTTCAGCCCCGTTCTCAACTGAGTAATCAGCCAGGAAATATCGAAAATGATTTTCAACGCCTACACAACTACCATAGCCCAAGGCATAGCCAGAGCCATTGTCCGGATTGGTTTTCACATCCAGTAACTTTCCGGCAGGCAATGGCCTTATAAGCGTATTTACCTCTGGCCCGGGAAATAGCGTCGTTTGACCTGTGGGATCCCCGGTACGCCCAATGCCAACCGCCCAGACTCCTCCCAACCCGGAGATACGAAACGACAGGTTGTCCGGACCGGCATGGCCACCGGATCTTATTGATGATGTGTTAAAAGTGGCAACAATGTCATTCTCATCCCGAAAGCGGTTGCGAAACATTACCACGCCCATATCCGGGTCAAGATAATTGAGCAAACCACCCTTTTGAGGGTTTATGGATGCAGCATCCGGCAACGCAAACAATAAAGAATAGAAGTATTGCCAGGGCCATTGCGAAGGGCCTGATTGCAGGATATGATCGTGCATCCATCTTAGGCAGGGCGTTTTTTCGTTGTTTAGCAACCTGAGCCAGAAGGGCCATTGCTCGAATACTGATATGGCGTTGTCGTTGGCAAGATCAGGCCTGATGCCCACATCGGTAACCGTAGGTATTGCCACGGTTCCCGTAATATGCTGCCTGAAGGATCCCAACATATTGGGCACCAATTCTTCTAAATCGATAAGGTGTGGGTTTGAATTCTGGTATGCAATAAGTGCCGGCCATAAAAACCTTCCTTTATAAAGCTGATAACCCATGGACTCAACAAACCATCCGGCTGGGGTGTATGCGTGCCTCACATGATCGCTTATCCTTTCCCGGGCATCCCATCTGTGTGCAAGAATTATATCGCTGCGGCCCAGTGCATGGTTCAGGCTATCATCCAAAACAACAGAAGCCAGTAAAACGCTCCCCCAGCGTACGGCCATCCAGTTGCTTTCCAAACGGTTGTTGGACTGAGGGCCCATACTTGCCTGAACGGATAGCATCAGCTGATAGACTATATCTGCGGCGAGTTTGCGTTGATGATCATTCCAGGCAGGGAAACAAAAGTCGTAAGCCAAAGCCAGATCGCGCAGAATAGCAGCCCGGGTTAGTCCAAAAGAAAAGGGATTGTTAACAACCATTGAGTCCTGCGCCAGTTTTTCAATTCCTGAAAAGGCTTTTTCTGCCCACTTCTCTTTGGCAGTTGCTGCAAATAGAGCAGTTTGGGTCAATACCAGTAATCTGTCATTTTCCAGGGAGGGCTCTTCCAGCTGTTTTTCCGCTTCCGTTTTCTTCATTTCTTCAATCATTTGATCATAAGGATGCTGAGAAAAGTGCGCGCGTAGTTCAGCCAGTTCAGGAGCAGAAACCAATGCAAAGGGATGTTGCCGGTTCTGGGAATGAGCATTCAACAATCCGGTAATCAGAAACCCGAAGCTTATCAACAAATGTATTATTCGCATGTGGTTATTTGTTCTTTTTTTGTTCGTTGTTCTTTGTTCTTTGTTCTTTGTTCGTTGTTCTTTGTTCGTTGTTCTTTGTTCGTTGTTCTTTGTTCGTTGTTCTTTGTTTGTGTATGCCTAAATAAGGTTGACCGTTTTTGGAGATAAGTGAAACATAAAGCTCATTTTTCATTCCTCATTTTTCATTTTTCATTCTTCATTCTTCATTCTTAATTCTTCATTCTTAATTCCCCATTCCTCATCCTCATCAAGGCTTCAATAAAATAATAATCAGCGTAAACCAATGGTACATCTATTTCGCTATCATGGGGTTTACTGCCAGTACTATGGCCTAATATGGCCATGGTTTCCTCTGAACGATAATTTTCGAAAAGACTGCGGATCATTTGCTGGGCTGTTTCAAGGAAATGGCTGGAGACCTCCTGATCATCCACCAAAGTAGAGAGTTCTACCAGGGCTGATGCGGCAATTGCAGCAGCAGATGCATCCCGCGGTTGGCCGGCAGTGTCAGGCAGCATGAAATCCCAATAGGGTACAAAATCATCTGGCAGGTGATCGATAAAAAATTCGGAAGCGGCAACCGCTACATCCAGAAATTCCGCGATCCCTGTTTCGCGATAGGCCATTGAGAAACCATGCATGGCCCAGGCCTGGCCTCTTGACCAAACGGATTCATCGCTGTAACCTTGATCGGTTATTTTTTTGATCACATTGGGGCTGTCTTTCTCATAGACTATTACATGCCAGGTGCTGAAATCGTTGCGAAAACCATTTCGAAGGGTTGTATGTGTATGGGTAATGGCAATATCGCGAAGATGCTCTCCCCCACCATTATTGGCGGCCCAGAACAAAAACTCAAGGTTGAGCATGTTGTCAATGATGGTGTTATGAGGCCAGCCGTGTCTTCTTTCTCCCCAGGGCCATGAATGAATAGTGCCCACAACAGGGTTGAACAGGTCTGCCAGTGAATCAGCTGTTTCCATTAGCCACTGCCGGTAAATGGCATCTTGCGTATGTTCGTAGGCTTTACCAGCACTTAAATACATCATAAACCCCAGGTCGTGGGTGTTCCAATCCATGCGCGTAATGGGCTCCAAAGCATTGGTATAAGCAATAGCGGCCTGTTTCAGCTCATCATCTCCTGTAAACGTGTAAAGATTCCATAATAACCCGGGAAAAAAGCCGGAAGTCCAACCTGTATATCGGGTATTAGACCATCGGTATTCACCCTGGTTTACCCTTCTCGGAAAACCTTCCTCAACACTGAGCCCTGCAAGCGATTGCCTCACGGTTGCAGCACTGTATTGCAGCTTCTTGTCTATATCAATAAAGATTTCAGGTTCTTTTGGCCCGGAACAACCTGAGATTACCATGATTATGAGAGCTGCCAATCCAGTGGCATCAAAAGTCATGTTTTTTAAAAAATCTCGTCTTTTCATCCGTAAATAATTTGTTTTTAATAGGTCGGATGGAACTCCATGTTTGCTATTTTCATAGGTGTTTGTGTTTAATTCGCAAACATGTTCGTTTCATTGGATGTAACTATTACTGTGCTGTTATTTATTCTCTATCATAATTTCAGCGCTACGCGCCTTTTGTATCCTGTTTTGAATCAAATTTCTACCATAATTTCAGCGCCATGCGCCTGTTTATATCCGATTTTGAATCGAATTTCTTCTGCTATGCATATTTCTCTAACACCCCCATGGCATGATAGCTATAGGGCCCGTGTAAATCATTTGCATACTTCGTGAGGATTTTGCGTCCCAGGCCATTATGATCGCCACAAATAAACAATGCCCGGGCAAGAAACAATTCCCGTAAACTATTATTGCGGGTAATGTTGTCATTGGTGTCTTCTTTGGTATAAAAAACAGCTTCCCGGAAATCCCTTACAGAATAGCCGGCTACACCGGGCATGTTGAGCAAACGGTACAATACCGGGGCTGCATCAGGGTGACGAATATCTGCCATGGCTTCGGCTACAGCACGATAGTGTGATAGCTCGCTTTCTGCGTTGAGTTTGCCGGCAAGTCGCACAATTTCAGGCAGACCTGCAACATCTTTTGTTTTTCCCAAAGACATCACCAATGCATCCAGATAGCTCCCAGACATTCCAAATTGATGCATGCCGCGAAAATTCCAGCCTTTGTCCCACTGTTTGTATTTAGCAATTTCAGCTATCAGCACTTTGCTAACATGGGCGTAGCCGTAGAACCCCAAAACGGCAGCTGCTTTGGCTTTCAATTCGGGCTCATTGGCAGATAAGAATATTTCATTGAGAACCTCAAGGCCTCGTTCCCTGTCCCACAGAATTACTTCCAATTGATCAAAGTCATCAACAATGGCTTTGGAGGCAAGGCGAATGGCTTCTTCGGAAGGGGGAAAAAGGTCTTTCCCTTCCCTGATCTTGTCGGGCAGTACTTTTTTTGCCAGCAATTCGCTACGTACCCTGGCAAAGTCAATCTCTCTGAAGGAACGATTATTACGGGCCGCCAAAGCAGAAAGATAACCTACGGAATATCCCTGATTCTGCAGGCATGGTTGCATCCGGATCACAGGCATGGCATCACGCTCGGCACTGGCACCCAGGCCGGTTACGATAATGTTCTTCAGCCCTTTGGGGAGCAAAGCCCTCAGGGGCACGTTTACATACATATGTACATTCGACCCTGCGGGGGGCTTAATGATAAAGTATGGATCAACAGTGTATCCGTGGGTGTCAAAAGAGCTGTAATGGTAGGATATGGTATCCTCATACACCCGTTCATTGGCCATGTCCATGGCTGTAACGGTATAATCACCGATCATTCTGCGCCTTTCACGGGTTTGGGGAAGCTTGCCAATATCATACACGTTCCGGAATTTCATATTGCCGGCCACCATGGTGCGGGTAATGTCAACCGGGTCGGTATCGTCTGTAAAAGTATAATCTGTGTTGTTATAATGATCATTGGGATCTACTTTAGGCAGACCGGAACCTTGCAGGGCCACAGAATCGGCATCAATAAACTCATAACGGGCTCCGGCAGCAATGGCTACATCGGCTGAACCTGTGGAATCAATGGTGTTTTTCGCCAATACGGCACCCTTTCCGAATGGGGTAGCCACAATCACTCCCTTTACAGTATTGCCATCCACGATGGTCCCACAAACCACTGCGCCAAACCAGACTTTCCCACCTGCTTTCTGAATTTCCTGCCGGTACCATTCCATCTTCCAGTCCTTTACCCAATCGGCAGGCCTGTTTTTTTGCCGGGGATGATCTTCCGGGGCCATAGCCCTTACCCCTTCATCTATTTCTTTGGTAAAACCATCCCGGTAACCTACCCAGTATCGGCCAATGAGGCCCAGGGTTCCCATTCCTCCCAGTCCGTGCAGATACTCAATAACCAGGGTATTCGCTCCGTGCCTTGCTGAAGAAATAGCAGCACAGGCACCCGCAGTTCCTCCACCCACAACCACATTATCAAAACTTCCGATTACCGGGATCTTCTCCGATTCTAACTCAAACTTTCCTAAACGATGCACCGGCCTTTGGTTTCGGTTATACACCATTCCCTGTTTACGGGGATGCAATATGCCTTCACGTTCCTTTAGCTTAACAACTTGTTTTTGCGCCATAGTTAATGCCTGAGAGGCTGCATGATCTCCTATTCGTTCACCCAATACCATCATATTGCCAGGTAGCAACATCTGCTCTTTATCCCTGAATCTCACATCCGCCCAACCATTAAGCACAAAAAGAGCAGTATGATCAGGACTCTTCAGCGCCTCCATTGGAAGTTCAGAAGCATTGTCAAAGCGATAGGCAGAGCGGTTGCCACTGTGGATGCTCGCAGAAGGGATCTCAAACAACATGTCAGATGCATCTACCTGGTCAGCATCCCAGGTCTGATCTCTCACGTATTGTTCAAAAGCCTGGTAATCAGTGAAATTATTATTATTTGACCGGGGTGTGAAAGTGTATCGCGTAGCAGGATAACTTTCTTCTTTAACTATAAGAGGTGTAAGAGAAACCGGATTGAGGCGGCTAACAGGTTTATTGCCAATTACCGTAAACTGGTACTGAGAAACTGTTCGCCCCGGATTGCGGAAGCGCATTCCGGCAAGTTGTGCAACAAGTGCATTATCCGTTGCATCAATAATGGTTTTGGCTTTTACGATCTGCTCACCGGCCCGGCTCGCCAATACCACTCCACTTATCTGATCGTTGTGGTCAAAAACTACTCCTCCGGCAAAAGCAGAGAGAAGAAAATCCACCTTATTGTCTATAAGCTGTTTTTGAAGTGTTCTTTTAATGTCTGCGGGATAAGGTACCGGGCCGGCCAATAACAAAGAACGGGATAAAGCGGATTCAGCCCCTTTACCGATATCCCAAAGTCTGAGGGTTGCGCAGAGATCATAACCCAGGTAGGGTTCAGAACCCACAACCAAAGCCTTTACCCCCTTCCGGGAAGCTTTTATAGCAGCAGCGATACCTGCTGAAGAAGCTCCTATCACCAGCAGATCCACTTCAGCAATAATATCAAGGTTTGCCTTTCTTTTTGCCAAAAGCTCCGGAACATTCCCTGTCTCGAATATACCTGAAAAACCATAAAGGTTGGTGACCGTCAATCCAGCGGTAGCAAAAGTCATGTTTTTTAAAAAGTCTCGTCTCTTCATTGGATGTAAATATTACTGTGCTGTTATTTATTCTCTATCATAATTTCAGTGCTACGCACCTTTTGAATCTGGTTTTGAATCAAATTTTTACCATAATTTCAGCGCTATGCGCCTGTTTATATCCGATTTTGAATCGAATTTCTACCATAACTTCAGCGCTATGCGCCTGTTATACCCTGGGATTATTTCACATTTCTACCATTACTTTATCATATTGCGCCTGATTATACCTTTGGTTGAATCGAATTTCCTACCAACCATTTACCTCCATTTCTACCTTCACAAAGGTATCATACCCATCCTTTCCTGCGATGATCAGGGTATTATCCCTGAAAAAGACCGAAGATACATATATCATCTCCGTTTCAATCTTAAAACAGTACCAGCTTTTTTCCACCACTGTTCCCGCATCCATGTAAAGGAAGAAGGGTGTACCGAAAAACCGGTTATTCTCTTCAAAGATCATTTCATGAGCCTCTCCCAATCCGGTTGTTCCAAATTCCAGTCCGCGCATATAGGGTTTTC
>SLIL01000140.1 GCA_007135645.1 Bacteroidales bacterium | reverse complement strand
TTTATGTTTTTTTATTTACTGAGAAACATTTTTATCGGGATGGGTATGGGCGATGACCCAAGATTCTTTGGCGCCAGAAATGAAAGAGAATGCGGAAAGTTATCCTTAACCTGGATTATTACCCTGATGTTCAGGTGGCCCATGGTAATGAGTTTTGCTGTTCTGGGGATTTATCTTGTGCAGGATCTGTTTCCTGACCCTACGGTACTTATGGATGCATCCGCATTTCTGAAATCACAATTTCCTGAGGTGTCTAAAGCCGGCTGGACAACCTTGCTATCTCATATAATTAATAACCCTGACCAGTTAGCACCTGAGGTTATGACCGGAATTCATGAAATTCTCGGGAAAGACGACTGGGTCAGCAAATTGAACCTGGTTAGTTACGAAGGAACCGTGAATCCTGAAAGAATTGTACCTGCGGTGATGCTGTATAAAATAACTTCCGGCATGAAAGGGATTTTGATTGTTGCACTGATGGCCGCCGGAATTTCAACCTTCAACAACAATGTAAACTGGGCAGGCAGCTTTTTTGTAAGAAATGTATACCAGCGCTATATCCGTCCAAAAGCTCCCAATAAAGAAATTATCTATGCTTCCTGGACAACTACGGTGACCATTGTGGTAATTGCTTTCCTTTTTGCATTTACCATAGAGAGTATCAATGATGTATGGGGATGGATTGCCATGGGAATTGGGGGAGGAATTCTGGTGCCCACTTTCCTGCGATTGTATTGGTGGAGGTTTAATGGCGGTGGATTTGCCATTGGTATGGCTACTGGTCTGCTGGCAGCTGTCTTGCAAAGGATCTTCTTCCCGGGGTGGGATGATATAAGCAAATTCCTGGTTATTCTGAGCATCGGTTTTGTGGGTACTATTATCGGTACCCTTCTTACCCCACCTACCGATCGCAAAGTCCTGGAGAACTTCTACCGGAGAACCCGTCCTTTCGGTTTCTGGAAACCCCTTGAGTCTATTTTGCCGGAGGACGTGTATCAGAAAATGAAAAAAGAGCACAAAAATGATTTGCTTGCTTTGCCATTTGCGTTGGTATTTCACGTTACCCTGTTTTTACTGCCGATGCAGCTGATCATTCAGAAGTTTGATACCTTCTTTTTTCTTTTGGGAGTGCTTATCATCGCTATGATAGGGTTGTACTTTTTCTGGTACAAAAATCTGCCTCCAAAGGGAAGCGAGAAGGATTATGATGCAGAAGATTATAAATAGGGGTTTGTATTTAGGGGTTACTGGTTGATTGTCAGGTTTTTTGATTTGGGATATACCTTGGGTGTTCCGGCACCCATGGTATAAAATTACCGAAGACTTTTCAAATCATTTTCTCTCCTTAAATGCCCCCTGATCCTTGAATTTGTGATACAATCAAATACTACAAAATATCAACCTTGCTATAAAATGAAAAAATACGAATGCCATGTTATCTCAAACACACACTGGGACCGCGAATGGGTAAAATCCTTTCAGGAGTCACGGGTAAGTTTGGTGGATATGTTTGATAAGCTTTTTGAGCTCATTGATACCAACCCTGATTTCAAACACTTTCATTTAGATGCCCAGACCATTCCCCTGGAAGACTACTGCGAGTTGAAGCCACAGAATAAGCCCCGGCTTAAAAAGTTGATTTCGGAAGGCCGTCTCATTGTTGGGCCCTGGTACACCTTGCCGGAGATGAATTCCATTGACGGGGAATGCATTGTGCGCAACCTGCTCATTGGGCATCGCATAGCCAAAGAATATGGCAGAGTGATGAAAGTAGGATACACCCCCACATCTACCGGGCAGATATCTCAACTACCCCAGATTTACAATGGTTTTGGAATCAAAACCGCTATTTTTTACCGTGGCATAAACCAGGATGTTGCACCTGCTGAATACATCTGGAAATCACCCGATGGTACCGAGTCAGTAGGCATTAGGCCTCCACAGCATTTCAGCCGGTGTACCTTCTGGGGATATGTGTATCTGCCCATTATCCATAAATATTATGATCACATAGAAGAGAGCAAGCAAAACTACTGGAACAACGGGGGATTCCTATTTCGATTGGCTGAGGATAAGGAGAATGAATTTGTTGAGTTGGATCCGGTAAAATACTTTGATCATGGTTATCTTTCCAAGGCCCTTGAAAAGCTGAAGACAGAAATTATCAAACATTCTTACAGTAACGTTTTACTGGGACTACATGGTCACGATGCCAGTTTCCCGCACGAAGAGACCCCAAAACTTATCGAAGCCCTTAACCAGGTATCAGAGGATATTCATTTTATCCATTCCGATTTTGATGTGTATGCCCGTAAGATGGAAAGAACTGTTTCGGGGAATAAAGAAAATCTGGTTCTGGAAGGAGAAATGAGACATGTAAATCAATCGCAACCCTGGAACGATGCACATCTTTATCCAGGAGTATTGTCCACCAAAGGGAGGCTTAAACGCCGCAACCGGGAAGTGGAAAATATACTTATTCGCCATGCTGAACCTTCTTCAAGTCTTGCCCTTCTTGCCGGAGATACCTATGAAGCAGAAATACTGGATTATGCATGGAAACTTGTTATGGCCAATCATGCCCATGATACTATCAATGCATGCAGCCTGGATGCTGTATATCACGATGCCATGCACCGGTACAAGCAGGCCGAAGAACTGAGCAATCAGGTTATCAAACGGTCACTGGCCCGGCTGGTGAAAAAAGTTGACCTGTCCACTTTCCATGATCATGACGTGTTGCTGACCGTTTTTAATCTTGCAGCACAAAGTCGATCAGGTGTGTCGAAAATTGTGATAGATATGCCGCACGACATGTCTGAAGAATGTGTTGAAGTGATTGATCCCGCTGGAATATCACTACCTGTGCAGATGATCTCTGCAAAGCCGCACAAACTGGGTGTGGATAAGATTGGTTTCGGGAAGACCCACCATTCCAAAAGGATTGAAGCCTGGGTGCAGTTTCCAAAGGTTCCGGCTGCCGGATATATCACCTGCCAGGTAAAACCAAAACAGGCTGAATCTATTCCTCGAAAATGTATTGGCAGTAAGAATGCCCTGGAGAATGATTTCCTGCTTGCTGTAATTGAAAAAGATGGTTCTGTCACGGTAACAGATAAAGAATCCGGTCAAGTTTTTACAGGCCTGAATACATTTCTTGATGAAGGCGAGTTGGGTAATGCCTGGACACCAGGCAGGATTCCAGGAGGAGAAGTTATTTCGTCGAAGGGAAAACCTGCCAGCATTGAGTTGATAGAAAATGGTATTGTGAAAGCCACTTTTCGCATAACTCACAAGCTTATGCTTCCTGTTTCATCGGCCAATGATTACACGCAAAGGGCTGAGGAGAAAAAGGAAATGATCATCGTTTCGGAGGTAACTCTTTTCAAAGGTGAAAAATACATTCAGGTAAAAACGAGTCTGGAAAACTTCATAAAAGATCATCGTTTGCGGGTGCTGTTTCCCAGTTGTATAAGGTCCGGTAGTTATTACGCTACCATGCCCTTTGATGTGATTACCCGGCCTGTTCCAAAGGCTTCGTCCCCAGAATGGACCGAACAACCTGACTCTTCTGATCCCCAAACCGGCTTTATCGGGGTAAGTGATGGTGATAAAGGGCTTGCTGTGACTAACATTGGATTGTATGAAGCAGAAGTGCTTGATGATAGTGAAAGATCCATTGCTATCACCTTGCTACGCTCTTTTTATCAGCATGGGAACTGGACCAAAGACCGCTGGAAGGACGAAGAATTCCAGAATCCGGGACATCATACTTTTACCTACGCCATATGCCCCCATGAAGGCTCCTGGTACCAGGGTAATATCCCTGAACTGCTTACCCAGCTTGACAACCCGTTGAAATTAGTGCAGCATGGAAAGGGCATTGGTGGCAATCTGCCTCTTAACCATTCCTTTTTAGCCGTAAGTAAAGGAATACAGGTAAGTTGTATTAAACAAGCCGATAATAACAATGGGCTTATTGTAAGAATGTACAATCCCTCGCCGGTGGATCTGGATGGTGAGTTGAAATGTGGCTTTCCAATCAAAAATGCAACCCGGGTAAATCTGGAAGAGGTTGAAATGCAGGCATTGATTACAGAGGGCAGATCGGTAAAACTATCTGTGCCTCACCACAAAATCATAACAATAAAACTAAACTTCTGAAAGCATTAATTATTCATGGCAAAATTACCCACTAAATATCTTCAGACTGATCCCTGGGCTGTCATTGAGAAAGATTTTCATCCCGGGGAAGGACGTGTATCTGAATCCATTTTTTCAGTAGGAAACGAATACATGGGTGTGCGTGGTTATTTCGATGAAGGCTACTCGGGCGACCAGCTCATAGGAAGCTATGTAAACGGTGTTTGGTCGGAAATTGATATTCAACATGCAGTTATGTACAAGGGACTTGCTACCCAATGGACATTTATGGTAAACGCGGTTGACTGGCTTTACACCAGAATATCGCTGGATGGGGAAACGCTTGATCTGGCCCAATCCGCCTTTGATCAGTTCACCCGCACCCTGGACATGAAGAATGGGGTCTATACCCGGGAGTTTGTCTGGACAACAGGCACAGGAAAGAAGCTAAAACTTATATTCTCCCGCTTCACCAGTATGATCACACCTAACCTGGGTTGTCAGCAGATCCTCTTTGAAGCATTGAATTTTAATGGTCAGGTAGAAGTAACAACCGGCCTGGATTTTTCAACGATTCACGAATCCATTCATAACAGGAACTATTGGGAGATCGCCCGGGATGATACAGGCGGCAGTTGGTTGTCCATTTTGGGAAGGACGGAAAGAAGCCATATAGGTCTGTTTTCTTCTTTTAAGCTGGAAGGTGATTTTACAGATGTGGAATCTGCATATTGTCATGAGAAGAAAATGCTTCGAACAATATCAGTTTCAGTTAAAAAAAATACGCCCATCCGCATCAGCAAAAGGGTCATCAATTACACCGATAAAAAGATGAATGGAAATATGGAGCAGGTATGGAATGATGGGAGAACAATAACCGAAAGTTTAAGCCATTTGACCTATGAACATGCATTGGAACAGCATAAAAATCACTGGCATCAGGTATGGGAAGACCTGGATATAGAAATTGAAGGTGATCTGGAAAACCAGCAAGGGATAAGGTATTGTCTTTTCCAGCTATACCAGACCAATCACGGGCAGGACCCTTCTAATAATGTTGGGGCTAAGGGCCTTACAGGTGAGGTTTACAGCGGGCATACCTTTTGGGACACCGAAGCCTACTGCCTGCCTTTTTACCTGTTCACCAATCCGGATGCAGCAAAAAATCTTTTGCTGTATCGTTACAAAACCTTGCCTCAGGCAAAGGAGTGGAGTATTGAGCAAAATTGTGAGGGTGCATGCTATCCCATGGAAACCATTGACGGACGCGAAAGTTGTCCTGTATGGTGGCATGGTAACCTTGAGATCCATGTCCCTGGTGCTGTGGGCTATGGAGTCTGGCATTATCATAAAATTACCGGGGATGATGAATTCCTATTTAATGAAGGGATCGAGATGTTGTCGGAAATTTGCCGGTTTTATGCCAGTCGTGGCAACTGGCGCGAAGACGGATTTGGGTTCTATGGAGTAATGGGGCCTGATGAGTTTCACACCTTTGTAAACAATAATTACTACACCAATCTACTTGCTCAAAAGCTTTTCCGGTTTACGCTGGAGACTCTTGATCAGATGATAAAACAGCCACGGAAACCCTTTATGCCCAACCCTGAAGAAATGGCTCAGTGGAAAAAGATGGCCGACACGATGATTTTGCCTAAAAACAAGGAAACAGGGGTGTATGAGCAACACGAAGGCTATTTCCTGCTGCCTCATATCGACATTCATTCCATTCCCGTGGAGGATTTTCCGCTTTACCACAGCTGGACCTTGCCTCGGATTTACCGTTACGACATGATCAAGCAGCCCGATGTGTTGTTATCGCTGTTCTTTTTCAGCCATGATTACTCTATGGAAGAGAAAAAAGCAAACTATGAATACTATGAACCGCGGTGTATCCATGAATCATCCCTTTCTCCATCGGTACACTCTATCCTGGCGGCCGAGCTGGGCAAGAAAGAAGAAGCTGACAAGTTTTTCGACTATGCCACCCGGCTTGATCTTGATAATTACAATCGCAATACCCGTGAAGGATTACACACCACTTCCATTGCGGCAGCATGGCTCAACATCGTTTATGGGTTTGCCGGTATGCGCAGCGATGGGGATTTCCTCTCTTTTAAGCCCACCATTCCGGAGAAGTGGAACAGTTATTCATTTTCAATAGTATATCGTGAAATAAAAATCCTGGTGAAGGTAGATCAGGAAAAAGCAACTTTTAAAACTGCAGGGGGAAGTGTGAAGGTATTGATTAACAATAAGAAAGTAAAATTAGCAGAAACAGGATATCTAGTAAAAATAATAAAAGCGTATTCAAATATTTAACCCAAAAAAGGCAAAGATAAATGACCCATAAAACTCATATTAAATCCATCAAAGTAGTCTCCAATACCCACTGGGACCGCGAGTTTCGCCAGTCATTCGAGCGCACCCGCCGCAACCTGCTCACCATGATGGATACCATTTTAGATATCCTTGAGAAAGATCCGGAATACCACTCCTTTACCCTGGATGGGCATACCATCCTTATTGATGACTACCTGGAAATGCGTCCGGAAAAGAAACCCCTTTTGGAGAAGTTTATCCGGGAGGGCAGGTTAATAGCAGGTCCATGGTATGCATTGGCCGAGGAGTTCAGTGTTTCACAGGAGGCGTTGGTGCGTAATTTTCTCTACGGTAAAAAGGGCGTTGAAAAACTTGGGGGCAAAACGGGTACTGTTGCCTACACCCCTTCATCATGGGGGCAAACCGGTCAGTTGCCGCAGATTCTGACTGGTTTTGGCATCGACAAGATGATGTTTTATCGTGGTATTTCGCACCATGAAGCACCGGCCGAATACATCTGGCAGGCCCCCGATGGCACCCAGGTATGGGCCAGCCGTTTTGCCCTGTATGCACGCTACAATTGGTACTACCAGGTGCACCGGCCTGTAACCAGGAAAGGAAAAGTATTTGACAAAAAACATACCTGGGGCGAATTTGATGAAATCCCCCTGCGTTTTGCTGACTCTCTTTCGGGTGATGACCCTTCGTTTGAGCTGCACGATCCCCATCTGGAATATGATACATCCTTTCTGAAAGAAGCCATTGAAAAAATGGTTGCTGCCGAAGGATCCCATTTTACCACCCCTGTCTTCCTTGCCATGCATGGACATGATATTTCGGTGGCCTATCCTAACGAATCGGCCATCATAAAAAAAGCACAGGAAGCAGTTGGCGAAAAATACCAAATCGAACATTCCAACCTGGAAGAATACTGGAAAGAAGTGATCCGCCATCTTGACAAGAGCAAAATGACCGTGCTGGAAGGAGAACGACGCTCCTACCTGAAAACCGGCATGTGGACCTACCTTTTCCCGGCCACCATAAGCGCGCGCACCTATCTGAAACAACAGGATTTTGATGCTTCCACCCGCCTGACGTATTATGCAGAACCGCTAGCTTCGCTGGCACATACGCTGGGCGACAAGTACCCAACGCTCTACCTTGATCGTGGCTGGAAGTACCTTGTATCCAACCACACTCACGATGCCAATGGGGGCTGCGCTCCTGATCCGGTGTGCCTTGACATGGAATACCGTTATCGCAAAACCATTGATATCAGTAATATCGTGAGCGAAAATGCGATGAGTTATATTGCTTCCCATATTGCTCCCGGCAAAATGGACCAGAAGTCTGTGCAATACATAGTGTTTAATCCACTTCCTTTTAAACGTGATGTAATTGTTAAAGCCGACCTCGAAATACCGGGATCGCTTCAAGCCAGATCAGTAAGCTTTGGACATGAATCGCAGCCAATGGTAGAAAGGCAACCCGTGTATTCGGAAAAATCATCGGTTTTTATGGACAGCAAGTGGGATGTGCCCACCATTCTGGATAGTGAACGGATGGTGCTTTACGCCCAGTTCAAAGACCTCCCACCCCTGGGTTATCGCAGCTTTACGGTGATCCCTGAAAAACAGGCGCTGCGTGTGGCTTCTACCCTTATGACCGGAGATGACAGCATGGAAAATGAGTTAATCAGCGTGAAGATCAATTCCAATGGTACTGTAAATATTACCAGCAAAGAGACCGGCAAGACTTTTCACAATCTGAATTACATAACCGACCAGGGCGAAGCCGGGAATGCCTGGCAACATGAAGACATCCGGTTTGACAGAAAGATCAACAGCCTTGGAATTGCTTCACGCAACTCGGTATCAGAGTCGGGTCCACTGGTGTGCACCCTTTCTGCCGAATTTAGCCTGTCATTGCCCGTTGATTATGGTGATGGCACCCGACGAAACGAGATGCATACCGAAGTTCCGGTAAAAATCGATTATACCCTGGAGAAGGGCTCGCGATACCTGAAAGTGAAAACATCCATTGTTAACAACGCCAAAGATCACTGGCTAAGGGTGAACTTCCCCTGTGGTATTCAAACCGATGTTTCGGTGGCTGACAGCCATTACGATGTGGTTGAGCGAAACATCAAACTCCCCGACTCCACCGGCTGGGTGGAAGAAGCAAGGGGAACACACCCCCTGCGGACTTTTGTGGATGTTTCTGATGGCAAGGTAGGGCTGGCCTGCTTTACCAAAGGGATATTTGAATATGAGGTGTTCGACACCCCTGACCGGAATCTTGCCATTACCCTTATCCGTGCCTGCCGGATCAAGCTCAAGGTGAGTGAAGAAAAAACTTCCGAGCTTCCTGATATTGGGGTGCAATGTCCGGGGCTGCAAACCTTTGAATATGCCATTTGTCCGCATACCGGCAACCATGCTGATGCCGGGCTTGCCAATCTTGCTGCTGAATACTACACCCCTGCCAGGGCATTAATGGCCGGACGTGGAAAGGGAGATCTTCCGCAGGAAGCATTCCTTTTTGGCATAAACAACCCAAAGGTGCATATCACTGCTGTGAAGTTGGCCGAAGACCAATCAGGTACCGTCATTCGCATGTACAACACAACTGCTGATGAACAGGTGGTTGGCCTGAAATTCCCATTTTCTGTTGCAGCCACGAAGGTAAATATGGATGAAAGTGCAAATAAACCCATTACCGGTGATGCTGACCACATTGAATATAAAATGAAGGGAAAAGAAATTTTATCACTTAAGATCCTGAAATCCCCTAAATAATAAAAGCATCACCGATAAAAATTTAAATATACATGCAAATCCCCGGCTTAAAAAAGACAGACCTTAAAAACACCCCTAACCTGGTTCAGCTGCCAACTGGCGGGAATGGACTTTGGAAAACAGGGCATGATGGGGTAGTTGCCATTTTTACCATGCTGGATAAAAAGGCCGACTTCATCGTATACAAGGATAAAACCCTGGTATATATTCATTCGGCCATGGGATATCCGGC
>SLIL01000430.1 GCA_007135645.1 Bacteroidales bacterium | reverse complement strand
CTTCTGTGGTGTTTTTCAGCACCGTGGCGGTTGGACAGGGAATGCCCTACCATGCATCTGTCAGCATGGCCAAAGGTGCGGTGGAGGGATTAAGCCGTTCGCTTGCTGCTGAGCTTGCTCCCGGTGTAAGGGTAAATACCATTGCCCCATCGCTAACCGATACTCCCCTTGCAGCCAGATTGCTAAGTTCGGATGAAAGAAGAGAAGCTTCGGCTCTAAGGCACCCCCTGAAAAGAGTGGGCAACCCATCTGATATTGCCTCCATGGCGGCTTTCCTGCTCAGCGATGAAGCATCATGGATCACAGGGCAAATTTTGCATGTTGACGGAGGAATAGGGGCCATAAAAGCATAACTTTGCTGTTTCTTATCCGAAACTTTTAAAGAAATACATTAATACTAATTTAGTTGATGTCTTTATTTTTTTCTTCCGATAGTGAAGCTGCAAAAGGAATCGCAGGTTCATCCTTTGAAATTATCCCTGAATTTATTTCCAATCATGTTAGGCCGAGGCAGTTAGAAGTATACCTTCCTCCAGGATACAACGAAGGGGACTCTTTTGATGTGGTTTATATGCACGACGGGCAAAATGTATTCAATGCTGAAACCTCTTTTGCCGGTGTTGCATGGGAGGTAGACAAGGCACTGAATACGCTCACTGTGGAGCAAAAGGTCAGGCCGACCATTGTTGTGGCCATCTGGAATACTCCCCTGAGAATGCGTGAATACATGCCCAATGAGCCATGTGAAGAGGTAAGCAAAAGGGCACGCCAACACGATTGGAGGGGTAAAGCACTATCTGACAACTACCTCAGGTTCATAGTAAAAGAGTTAAAACCCTTTATCGATAGAACATTTAAAACCAATCCGCTGCCAGCATCCACCTTTATGATGGGGTCAAGCATGGGAGGATTGATCTCAGCCTATGCCATGGTAAAGTATCCTCATATTTTTGGTGGCGCAGCCTGCATTTCTACCCACTGGCCTGCTCTTGAGGGTGTTTTCCTACCCTATTTCAAAGATCATATTCCCGATCCTGCCTGCCATAAATTCTATTTTGATTATGGAACTGCTACCCTCGATGCCGTTTATGAGCCATGGCAGAATCAAGTGGATGCGATGATGAAAGCAAAAGGTTATGTGGAGGGAAGTAACTGGATAACGCGAAAATTTGTTGGTGCCAGCCATTCTGAAAAAGCCTGGAGTGAACGGGTTGCCATCCCTCTTGAATTTCTGCTTGGATTTGCGTCCAGATAAAACTTTTCGGCTTGATATTCAATGGGGTAAGTATGTTTCTGATACTACTTTTCTTATTTAGAATCCTTCCAAATTAGCCTGATGCTTCTAAAAAAAGGAGCTTTTTTTGCTATTGAAACTACCTTTTTGTTTATTTTCGTTGCCGTAACATATGTTATTCTGTGTTGTAGGATCAGGTCTTTTGAAGAGGGGGGGTAGCCAAGGTGTGAAGATTCTTTGAACTTTATTAACCAACATTAACCAACTATGAAATTTAATGTATTTAGCCTGGCAGGCTTAACGGCTATATTATGCCTGCTTGCCACCACCGTTTATTCCCAGCGCGCTCCCATGCGCTTTGGACGTATTGACAGAACAGAACTCAACATGCCATATTACGAGGCTGATTCCACCGCAAAGGCTGTTGTTCTGGGCGACTATGGGATGGTAGAGATGCGCTGGTCCAATGACAGAGGATTTTATTACAGTTATACCCGCCATTTAAGGGTTAAGATCTTCCATCAGGATGCAACAGATCTTGCCGATTTCAGGATATACCTCCATTCAGGTTCCTCGGGCAGAGAGCGTCTTAGCACTTTGCGTGGAAATATCCATACTCCCGAAAACGGGCGAATGGTAAGAACCCGTTTTCGCAGAAGCGACAGTTATACAGAAGATGTAAATGATTACCTGCGGTCGGTGAACTTTACCCTGCCCAACGTGCGCGAGGGGAGCGTGTTTGAGATTCAGTATACCATTGATTCACCCTTTCTTTTTACCCTGCCCATCTGGGCATTTCAGAGTGAATATCCTACCGTATTCAGTGAGTTCAGAACCTTGATTCCGGATTATTTTATTTACAGGCCACTTATGCAGGGCTATCTGTCTCTCTCAGAACACGACAGCAATATAAGAAGTGATGATGTGGTATTTACCCGGTATCGTGTAAATGATGCGCCTGCCTTTCAGCGCGAGCCTTTTATGAATGCACTTATCAACTATGTGTCAAAAATAGAACTGGAGCTGGCAGCTTTCACCCCAAGATATGGGCGCCAGCTGGATTTTAGCACTACCTGGCCGCAGCTTACGAAAACACTTCTTGAATCCAGCTCTTTCGGCAGGCAGATCGAACGTTCCGGTTTTTTAACGGAAGAGGCGGAAGCCATCAAAGCTGCTCATGATAATGATCAGGATCGTATGATCGCTGCATTTGAACTTATTCAGGGCGAAATGACATGGAACAATTCCAATAGTATCTATGCCAGGCGAACTCTCCGAAGGGCCTGGAATGACAAGGAAGGAAATGCTGCCGATATCAATCTCATGCTCATTGCATTACTGCGCGAAATGGACATCAATGCTGATCCGGTTATTCTCAGCACCCGCAGCAACGGTATGATCAATCCAGCCCAGATCATGCTCAACAAGTTCAATTATGTAATTGCCCATGCAAGGATTGACGGGGAAATCTATCTGATGGATGCCACTCAAAAGCATGTTCCCTATTATCTGTTGCCCGAGCGTGCCCTTAACGACAGGGGAAGATTGATTTGTGAACGCAGAGGAGACTGGGTTAACCTGGAAGCATTTAATGAGAATTTAATCCATGTAAAATCAAATATTCAGCTTAAGGCCTGTGGCTCTGTTCATACTACCCTTGAAAAGGAGAAAACCAACTATTATCGTCTGAGTCTTGAGAGTCGTTTCCGAACGTTTGACAGGGAGGAGGACTTCATGGACAACTTTGAGCGATCCAATGAAGGGGTAGATCTTATTGATTTCGAATTGCTCAACAACAACGACTGGAACAATCAGCTCATCAGCAAATATGAGTATGAAATTCCCGAGATTGACCCTGCACCCAGAGATTTGCTATATATCAATCCCCTGATGACTGATCGCATTGAAACCAATCCTTTCAGGCTGGAAGCCAGGGAATACCCTGTAGATTTTATTTATCCTCAGAAGCGTATTTATGAAATAACCATTCAAATCCCTGAAGGCTACGAAGTGGATGAGATGCCACGCAATACACGGTTCAGCATCCCCAGGCGAGGAGGGAGCTATGCTGCCAGTTACACCAGGCTGGAGTGTGGCAATATACTGGTGAACATTGAATGGGAAATTGCCAAAGCCATGTTCCTGCCCAATGAATACCAGGGACTCAGGGAGTTTTATTCCAGGATGGTGGAGGAGCAATCAAGAAATATTGTTTTGAGAAGGATCTAATGTTTCGGGTATGAAAGTAAAAATCATTCATCCATACAGTATGAAAGCATTGACAACCATTGTCTTGCTGTTTCTTGTATTTGCCGCGGCCCCGGCTATGAATCAGTTTGCAGCCAGTGGCATTCCCGATGATCTGCTTACCGATGCCAACAGTGTTTATCGTATAAACAATATGGAGGTGGTTATTGATGGACCGGGAAGTTATACTGTTAAAAGGGAGATTGCCATTACCATCCTCAATGAAAATGGTAAAGGGCCTGATGTTCTGGTTATTAACTACAATTCAGATGCCCGGCCCCGTTTTAATGAAGGCGCAATTTATGATGGCAATGGGGAGCGGATAACACGTATCAGGCGAAGAGATCTTGATGATATGAGTAATTTCAGCGATTTTTCCCTGTATGAAGATAACCGGGTACTGGCTTATCAACCCAGGATTTCAGGTTATCCGTACACGGTAAGGTACAGCTATGAGGTAAGTTATAGTCGTGGGATGTATTATTTTCGCACCTTTATGCCCTCAGGAGGCTTTAACCGTAGTGCGGAGAGTGCAAGCCTCACGATTGATTATCCGGCTGGTCAGAATGTGAAATATTTCACCAACATGATCGAAGAAGCTCCTGAGCAATATGAGGTAAGGCCCGGGAGAAAGCGCCTGAGATGGAGTTTTGATCATATTCCGGCTGTTCACCGCGAGTTCCTGGCTACCGGATTTGGTTCGGTAGCACCGGGTGTACGATTTGCCACCGACAGGTTTGAGTTTGATGGCTATATGGGCGTTGGCACTTCCTGGCAGGAGTTTGGCAACTGGATATGGCAGATGAATCTCAACCGTGACAGATTGCCCCAGGAGCGAATTGACTTTCTTCGGGACCTGGTGAAAGACATGGATAGTGACCGCGAAAAGGTGAAGGCAGTTTATGAGTTTCTGCAATCGCGCACCCGCTATGTAAACATTGCTTTTGGAATCGGGGGTCTGCAGCCAATTGATGCTGCAACAGTTGACCGCACTGGTTATGGTGACTGTAAGGATCTTACCAATTACATGATGGCCATGTTAAAGGCCATCGGGATAGAGTCCCATTACACCCTGGTATATGCAGGAGTAGGTTCTTACAGGATCAACAGATCGATGCCTGTAAACCAGTTTAACCACATTATCCTGTGCGTGCCCATGGAGAAAGATACCATCTGGCTTGAATGCACCAGCCAGTCACTTCCTTTCGGCCATCTGGGCGACTTCACCGATGGAAGGCCTGTGCTGGTGATCAGGGAAGATGGGGGACATCTGGCTCAGACTTATGGCTATACCCCCGAAGACAACATCATTACTACCAGGGCTGATATAGTCATTGATGAGCGCGGAAACGGCAGCGGCAAAATAAAACTGGAAAGAGGCGGGTTATTTTATGTGGATTATTACCGCTCAGAGCGGCTTTCTGAGCAGGATCAGCAACGATGGATTTACAATAACTTCTCTTTTCCCAACTATAGCCTGGAGCAGCATGGTTTATCTTCAGATCTGGAAGGCAATCCGGTCTTTACAATCGATCTGGATGTAAACCTCCGAACACTGGCCAATATAAGTGGTCAGCGGTTGTTTGTTCCTGTAAATGCTCTTTCGCACGGAGTTTCTGTGCCACCAAGGGTAAGAAACAGAAAGCTACCCTTTGAACTGAAGTTTCCGGTTAATTATTCCGATACCCTTGTTTTTAGCCTGCCCAGTGATTATGTTCCGGAAACATTGCCAACACTCTTTCATCTGGAGTCAGAATTTGGAGTTTATACATCAAGTGTTGAGCTGGTAGATGACAAGGTGGTTTATGTGCGGAAACTGCAAACATTTACAGGCATCTTTGAGCCGGAATTGTACCAGGATTACTTCAGATTCTATCAGAATATTTCCCGGGCCGACAATCAGAATCTTGTCTTTCTCAGAAAATAGGATTCAGGCGGTATTCATTTTAACTCAGGTTTGATCCGGGTTTCTGCTGTCAGTGAAGCATATGGCTTTATCACTGGCGCAGGTATCCGGATCTGTTTTATTTTTCATTGCTGATTTGATTGCTATTTGCTAACTTTGCTTATCAGGGATGTAGAATAGACAAGCAATCCGCTCTGGTGCATATCAAAATGCAGTCAGATATCAGGATGATCTGTCTTCCCGTTCATTATAAATCATACACGAATGACTGAAATAATTGTTTCTGCTAAAACCAAACTTGCCGATATCATCATGCAGGATAAACGGGCACTGGTGCTTTTTCCCCGATTCGGGATTGAACTGGGAGTGGGCAATCGCAGCGTAAAACAAGAATGCATAAACAAAGGGATCGATACCGACTTTTTTTTGTTGATGGTCAATGTTTTTTTGAATAAAAACTATTTTCCGGGAGGCAAACTCAAGAAGCTGGATGTGGATATGCTGCTTCGTTACCTGGAAAATTCCCACCAGTATTACCTGGAAGAGAAAATCCCTTATCTGGAGCAATTGATTGAGGAATTTAAGAAAAGGGTCGATCATCCTGCTACTAAGCAACTGGAGCGCTTTTTTATGCAATACATTACCGAGGTAAAAGAGCATCTTGCTTATGAAGATCAAACAGCTTTTCCATATGTTGCAGCACTTTCGGAGCAGGTAAAAAGCAGCAAAGCAGATATTTCTGACATCGACTATCATATCGGGGTTTTTGAAGAAAGACACGATAATATCGAAGAAAAACTCAGCGATCTCAAGGCATTGCTCATTCAGCATTTCCCCCCGCACAACGATCGGTATATCCGGATCAGATTACTGAATGAGCTTATGGATTTTGAGGAAGACCTTATCAACCATGCCAGGATTGAGGACAAGGTATTGATTCCCATTGTGGAGCAGCTGGAGAAAAAAATTGGATAAGTTATGTCAGAAACATTATTGATAGCAGAACAATCAGAGATCATCAGGAAAGGGTTGTTTCAAATAACCCATGACCTGAATGTGTTTTCCTCCATAAAGGAACTGGCATGCCCTTCAGGCATCAAGGATGTTATTATCAGATACAAGCCATCCATGCTCATTGTAAATCCCTCTTTTATCAATGCCCAGGGGCTTTCGGAACTTAAAGAGCTTACAAATGGTGAAATGCCTGTCATTGCCATCGTTTATGCACTGTTTGATGATGATTACATTGGCCTTTTTGATGATGTGGTAATGGTGGGCGATACACGACAGAAAATCCGTAAAAAGATCACTGAATTACTGAATAAAACATTGGAAAAAGACAACCGGAAACCGGAAGACGCTCTCTCATCCCGCGAGCTTGATGTTTTAAAACTGCTGGTGAGGGGAAACAGTAACAAAGAGATCTCCGATAAGCTTTTTATCTCAACCCATACCGTAATATCACACCGAAAGAACATCACCCAGAAACTAAATATTAAATCAGTGGCCGGGCTTACGGTATATGCTATCCTTAATCAGATCATCAGCATGGACGATGTTTCGTAGTAGAGATTAGAGACTGGAGACTAGAGACTAGAGATTGGAGATTAGAGAGTAGAGACTGGAGAGTAGAGACTAGAGAGCAGAGATTAGAGGCTGAAGATATGATGGCTGAGGTTGATGGTGATTTAGGATCCTGGATTTATGAATGATGAATTGTTAATGGTTTATTTCTGGAATGGCAAGCTTTAGTGCAGCGCAGCGGTTGTTTGTAAAAAAATTAATAAACCTTAAAGGTATCCTGTCTCCATTTCAATAAATATTTTTAGTTTTGCAACTCAAACATTTAAACAACAAGAAGTAAAACATTATGGGTCTAACAAGAGGATTCCCTGTTTGCTTTATCCTTTTTCCGTCAGATATACCTGACAAATACTAAACCTCCCTTATTACCAGCTGAGGGTAATACCTTCTGCCCGATTTTCCTTCTATTATAATATTCAGTATATCGAAATAAAAGATTTTGCTTATGCATTTTTCTTTATTTCAAATCAATCAAAACCCTTAAAATCTGAAAAGAAATGAAAAAATTATCTGTTATTGCTTTTGGTGGTAATGCCCTTTTAAGAGGCGACCAGGTAGGAACCATAGATGAGCAGGAGCAAAATGTTTACGATACCTGCCAGCACCTGGTCGAACTGATCAAAACCGGGTACGACATCGTTATTGGGCATGGCAACGGTCCTCAGGTGGGCAATGTAATGTTGCAGCACGATGCCGGCCAGAAAATGTACAATCTGCCCGTTCAGCCCATTGACTTTTGTGTTGCCGAAACACAGGGTTCTATTGGCTTTATGATCGAACAGCAGTTGCGTAACGTACTGGCTGAGCATGGAATTGAAAGAAATATCGTAACCCTGATTACGCAGGTTGTGGTAGATAAAAACGATCCGGCATTCCAGAACCCCACCAAGCCGGTAGGCCCGTTTTATACAAAAGAAGAAGCCGATAAGCTGGCTGCCGAGAAGCAGTGGGTGTTTCATGAAGACCCCCGCAAGCGTGGCTGGAGAAGGGTAGTGGCATCGCCCAGGCCCCAGGAGATCCCCAACTGGAAAGCAATTGAAAAGCTCGCCCGCGAAGGCAATATTGTTGTGACAGTTGGAGGCGGCGGAATTCCTGCATACTATGATGAAAAAGGAAAAATGATCGGTATTGATGCCGTGATCGATAAAGACCTCGCCTCTTCATTGCTGGCCAATAAGATCAAAGCCGATGAGTTCTTCATTCTTACCGATGTGCCCAATGTGTATATCAATTTCCATAAGCCCGGCGAGCAGAAGCTGGAAAGGGTCTCGATCCCCGAGATTCAAAAACACCTTGCCGACGGACAGTTTACAGAAGGAAGTATGGCTCCAAAAGTAAGGGCTTGCATCCAGTTTGTTGAGAATGGCGGTAAAGAAGCCATTATTACCGAAGCCACACAGCTGGGCAACAACGCAGGAACCATCATTCACGCTTAAATCGTACAATCACAAATTACATATATCAAGTTAACGATAACAAATATCTAATAATTAATAACTAACAATTAACGTTATGGCATTCAATCTCAGAAACAGAAGTTTTTTGAAACTGCTGGATTTTACTCCACAGGAAATCAAGTTTTTGCTCGACCTTTCACTGGATCTTAAAAAAGCCAAGTATGGCGGATATGAGCAACCCCGACTCAATGGAAAGAACATTGCACTGATCTTTGAAAAAGACAGCACCCGCACCCGCTGTGCATTTGAAGTAGCTGCTTTTGATCAGGGTGCAAGGGTAACTTACCTGGGCCCCACCGGCAGCCAGATCGGCAAAAAGGAATCCATGAAAGATACTGCCCGCGTATTGGGCCGTATGTATGACGGTATTGAATACCGTGGCTACGGACAGGAGAAGGTAGAAGAGCTGGCAGAATATTCAGGCGTACCCGTTTGGAACGGACTTACCAACGAATTTCACCCCACCCAGATCCTTGCCGACTTCCTCACCATGATGGAACATTGTGACAAACCCTTGCATCAGGTTAAGTTCTGCTATCTTGGCGATGCCCGCAACAACATGGGTAACTCCCTGCTGGTAGGTGCTGCAAAAATGGGCATGGACTTCCGTGCTGCTGCTCCCAAAGAGGTTCAGCCTTCTGAAGAGCTGGTTGCTCAATGCCGCGAAATTGCAAAGAAAACCGGTGCAAAGATCACCATTACCGATAATGTGGCCGAGGCCGTAAAAGATTGTGATTTCCTTTATACCGACGTTTGGGTATCCATGGGAGAGCCCGATCATGTGTGGGAAGAGCGCATCAACCTGCTGAAGCCTTACCAGGTGAATATGGATGTTATACAAAAGACCGGTAACCCCAAGGTGAAATTCCTGCACTGTCTGCCCGCGTTCCACAACCGCGAAACCACCATCGGTGAAGAGATCTTCCAGAAGTTTGGTCTCGATGGTATGGAAGTGGTAGAAGATGTGTTTGAATCGGAGCACTCCGTTGTATTTGACCAGGCTGAGAACCGCCTGCACACCATCAAAGCTGTTATGGTAGCTACATTGGGAGCCTGATTATTTTAAGGCAGATTATATTG
>SLIL01000323.1 GCA_007135645.1 Bacteroidales bacterium | reverse complement strand
TTTCCTTAGCCATTTCAGCCTGGTTTTCGGGCTCATGGGGAAGGAACTCATGCAACGGTGGGTCGAGCAAACGAACGGTTACAGGAAGATCCTGCATGGCTTCGAAAATTCCTTCGAAGTCTTCGCGCTGGATGGGCAGCAGTTTGTCGAGGGCTTTGCGGCGTCCTGCTTCGTCGTTGGCAAGGATCATTTCGCGCATAGCTTTGATGCGGGCACCTTCAAAGAACATGTGCTCGGTACGGCACAGACCAATACCTTTTGCACCAAATTCACGAGCTACCTTAGAGTCTTTTGGTGTATCAGCATTGGTACGAACGCTCATGCGGGTGTGCTTTTCAGCCAGCTCCATAAGTTCAGCAAAGTCACCGCTTAATTCGGGATCTACGGTTTTGATCTTACCAGCATAAACAACACCTGAGGTACCGTTGAGAGAAATGAAGTCACCTTCTTTGTAAACTTCACCGTCAACAGTCATGGTGCGGTCTTTATAGCTGATTTTCACGTTACCAGCACCTGAAATACAGCATTTACCCATACCACGTGCCACAACAGCAGCGTGAGAGGTCATACCACCACGCGCGGTGAGGATACCTTCGGCGGCGTCCATACCGCTGAGGTCTTCAGGAGAAGTCTCAACGCGTACCAGGATAAGCTTTTCGCCTTTGGCAGCCTGTTCTTCTGCTTCATCAGCGAAGAAAACAATTTTACCGGTAGCAGCACCGGGAGAAGCGGGAAGACCTTTGGCAATAGCCTTTGCTTTTGCTTCTTCTTCGGTATCAAATACAGGGTGGAGTAATTCATCCAGCTTGTATGCTTCCACGCGCAGCAGGGCTTCTGTTTCGGTGAGCATGCCTTCGCGCAGCATATCCATGGCGATTTTTACCATAGCAGCACCGGTACGCTTACCTGAGCGGGTTTGCAGCATCCAGAAACGACCTTCCTGAATGGTAAACTCGATGTCTTGCATATCGCTGTAGTGCGTTTCGAGTTTTTTCTGATTTACATAAAGTTCCTTATAGAGTTCTGGAAATAATTCTTCCAGTGAAGTATACTTTTCTTTGCGCTCTTCTTCGCTTATCCCTTGCAGTTTGGCCCATCGCAGTGAACCTTCTTTGGTGATCTGGCGGGGGGTACGGATACCTGCAACCACGTCTTCACCCTGAGCATTTACGAGGTATTCGCCGTTGAAAATGTTTTCGCCGGTAGCCGCATCGCGGGTAAAAGCAACACCGGTAGCAGAAGTATCGCCCATGTTACCATATACCATGGCCTGAACGTTTACTGCAGTACCCCACTCAGCGGGAATGTTATGCATCTTGCGGTAATAGGTAGCGCGGGGATTGTTCCATGATTCAAAAACAGCCAGTACAGAACCCCAGAGCTGCTCCCATGGATCTTCGGGGAAGTCTTTTCCGGTCTGGTCCTTAACGGCTTTCTTAAAGCGTGCAACCAGTTCTTTCAGATCGTCAACAGTAAGGTCCTGATCGTTTTCAACGCCTTTTTCTTCCTTCATGTGATCCATGATCTCATCAAAAGGATCTTCATCTTCTTTGCTTTCAGGTTTCATACCCATTACCACGTCACCGTACATCTGCACGAAACGACGGTAAGAGTCCCATACAAAGCGTTCGTTGCCAGACTTTTTGATAAGCCCTTCGAGGGTTTCCCTGTTCAAACCCAGGTTGAGAACTGTGTCCATCATACCGGGCATAGAAGCGCGGGCACCTGAACGAACGGAAAGAAGAAGCGGGTTATCTTTGTCACCAAAGCCGGCATTCATTTCCTTCTCAACTTTTGCAACATTTTCTATTACTTCGGCTTTAATTGCTTCAATGGTTTTTTCACGTCCTACTTCGTTGTACATAGTACAAACTTCGGTGGTGATAGTGATACCGGGAGGAACCGGTACGCCAATATTAACCATTTCTGCAAGGTTTGCACCTTTACCACCCAGCAGGTTGCGCATGCTGGTATCTCCGTCGGCTTTTTTGCCTCCAAAATAATAAACCTTCTTGTTTTTTTCCATTGCTAATCTAAATTTGGTCTGTCAATTAAAAATTAATACGAATTTGAATTATCCTTTTTCTCACAATTGAACAACAGTGATATTTGTTGTTGACGCTTGTAAGATATTGAACTACAATTGATTGCATCGATTTTTCCGTAAAAAGAAGTACAAATTTACGCTTTTTTCGGCTATACCCGAAGAGAGGATTTAATTTTATTTATTTTTCTGTAATGTACAGAGGTATTTCCGGGTGTTGCATTTGCTGCTATTACAATAACTAAAGGGCAATGTTGGTACAGAATAGCATAGCTTATTTTGAAATTGCATTCCAAAGAATGTCAATGGGGTGGTATGCATTGCGGCCCGTGCCGTCGAGGATCTGATGGCGGCAACTTGTTCCGGGCGCCGAAATGATGGCGTGGGGTTCTGCTGCCCGCACTGCCGGGAATAATTTCAGTTCACCAATGGCCATGCTTACCTGGTAGTGCTCTTTCTCGTAGCCAAACGAACCGGCCATACCACAGCAACCACACTCAATTTCCTCTACTTCGTAATTTGTGGGTATGGTGAGCATTTTTACCGTATGATTTACAGAAGAAAGTGCTTTTTGATGGCAATGTCCGTGCAGGTAAATCTTCCTGGATTCCCCGGTAAACAGGGTTTTATCAATGGCTTGTGTATCCAGCTCGCGCGAAATAAATTCATCAATGATGTAAGTGTTCATCGAGATACTTAAGGCCTGTTCCTGCAACTCTTCATCACACAGCACCGGGTATTCATCCCGAAGGGTAAGTATGGCCGAAGGTTCGATGCCTACCACGGGGATTTTTTCCTTAACATAGGGGAGGAGTAGCTCAATATTTCTGTGGGCAAAGGTTCTGGCCTTTTTCAGCATCCCTTTTGATATGGATGCCCTGCCACTTTCTTTTACTGCCGGCATTTCAATGAAATAGCCCAGTTTGTTGAGCAGCAGGCAGGCATTGATCCCCGTTGGAGTGTCATTGTAATTGGTAAACTCATCGCAAAACAGCACCACTTTCTTTGAGGGGTCTGCCATTTTGTTGAGGCTGGGCAGGTTCCGTGATGCCCAGCTTCGAAGGGTTTGCCGGTGTAGCTCAGGCAGGCTTCGTTTTTTTGAAAAACCTGATGCACCTTTTATCATTCCTGAAAAGAAGGCCGTTTGGGAAAAGAAATTGTACATCCCGGGGAGCAGGGATGCCCATTTATTGATGGTAATGAAATTACTCACCAGCCTGGTCCGCAAAGGAATTCCGTTGGCATCATAGTAATGCTGAAGAAATTCTGCTTTATACTTTCCCATGTCCACATTGGACGGGCATTCTGATTTACACCCTTTGCAAGAGAGGCACAGGTCAAGGATCTCTTTGATCTCCTGGTGATTAAAAAGATTCTTCTTTTCAGAATTGGAAATAAACTCCCTCAGGATGTTGGCCCTTGCACGGGTGGTATCTTTCTCATCGGTGGTGGCATGGTAGGAAGGGCACATAACCCCTTTCTGGGTATGCAGTTTGCGGCAATCGCCAGATCCATTGCATTTTTCAACAGCCTGCAAAAATCCTCCTGCTTCCGGGTAGCGGAAGTAGGTTTTTACTTTTGGATAGAGCTTCCCGGGTTCGTAGCGCAGGTTGGTTTTCATGGAAGGGGTGTCCACAATTTTCTCGGGGTTGAAAATGTTGTGGGGATCCCAGGTGTATTTGATCTGGCGTAAGGTCTCGTAAAGTTTCTCTCCCAGCATAAGGGAGATGAATTCGCCGCGCAGCCTTCCGTCGCCATGTTCGCCGCTCAGGGAGCCTTTGTATTTTTTTACCAGCCTGGCTGTTTCCATTGCGATCTGGTAAAAACGCTCCACATCGGTTTTACTTTTCAGGTCGAGGATAGGGCGGGTGTGAATTTCTCCGGTGCCAATATGTGCATAGTAAACGCAGGAAATATTCAACTTTTCCAGAACTTCTTTCAGCTCTGCCATAAAATCGGGGAGCTTTTCCACGTTTATAGCTGCATCCTCAATTACTGCCACGGGTTTTGCATCTCCCGGTACATTGCTGAGCAATCCCAGTCCGGCCTTTCGCAATGCCCACACCTTTCCAATGTCTGCACCTTTCAATACCGGATAGTGGAAGCCCATGGCTTTTTGCTCCATTTCCCTGATCATCTCTCCGGCCTTCTTGTCAATCGTTGCGGGATCATCTTCGGCAAATTCCACCACCAGGATGGCATCGGGGTCGCCTTTGATAAAAAACCGGTTACGGGCCTGTGTAATGTTTGTTCTGGTGCAATCCAGCACAATACGGTCAATAAGTTCTACTGCAACGGGCTTGTGGTTGAGTGCCACAAGATTTGCCTGCAAGGCTTCTTCCAGGGAGTTTACGTGTACACATACCAGCGCGGTATGGGCAGGAGGGAGTGGAACCAGGTTGAGTTTTATTTCGGTAAACATTGCAAGGCTCCCTTCGCTACCAGCCAGCAGGTTGCAGAAATTGAAATCTTTGCCGTTGCGGGAAAAAACATTGCTCTCCAGGAGCAGATCAAGCGCATAGCCCGTATTACGACGATGAATGGAAGGGTCGGGATAGTGCTCTGCAATTTCTTCCCTGATCCCGCTGTCAGAGAGTACCTGGAAAATGCTCTGATAAACCTTGTTTTCCAGAGAGTTGCCCACGCACTTCTTGCGAAAGGTTTCCTGGGTCACTGATCCGAAGACTGCGGTGGAGCCATCACTGAGAATGGCTTTGAGTTCCAGGGTGTGATCGCGGGTGCTGCCATAAACCAGGGAGTGCGCCCCGCAGGAATTGTTGGCCACCATACCACCGATCATGCACCGATTCGAGGTAGAAGTCTCCGGGCCAAAAAATAATCCATGAGGTTTAAGGTAAGCGTTGAGCTCATCCAGGATCACCCCGGGTTGTACCCTGACCCATTTTTCCTCTACATTGAGCTCAAGGATACGGGTCATGTATTTGGAAAAATCAACCACCAGTCCGTGCCCAACCACTTGTCCGGCCAATGAAGTACCTGCCGTCCTGGGTATAAGGGGAATTTTGTGCTCCGATGCAAATTTTACCAGTTTCCTCACATCCTCCTCTGATTGTGGCCTGCATACTCCCAAAGGAATCTCCCTGTAAACAGAGGCATCGGTTGCATGCAGCAAACGGGTGGAGAGGTCATAAAAAACATCCCCCCCGATTAATCGGCCAAGTTCTTCAAGATGGGGGAGGTGGGGGCTTTGCATGGAAGTGTTATTGGGTTATTGAGTTAATTTTAAATTGTAAGTTCACTCAGAAAAGTCTTTGTTTTAATGCAATTGATAAAACACCTCTTGATAAATCACCTGAACTTAATAGGTTGCGAGCTCCCCCTCTTAGGGGGATGGGGGGTATTGTAAAATTCGGAACAGGATCCAGTCATTCATCATTCATCAATTCAAATAATTGTCATTTGGCAAATACAGAATCAGCGATGGGTTACATCATATCAGCTTGTTTTTTGTAAAAGTTGGTGCTTTCGAATATTTTGTCGGCATTGGCTGCGATGAAGCCGCTGTATTGCTTGCCGTTTTCATCGTTGTAGCGCAAGGTAAATTCATAGAAGCAGGATGGTATTTCAAAGGTTCCATCTTTAAACTCAAAGGGGAGTATCTCTGCTTTGGTGGCAGACTGCTCCAGCAATTCTTCCGGAGTTCCGTATATTTCTCCGGCAGTTGTATTCATAAGGTACCCATGACTCTTAACGAAGGCATTCACTTCCTGCAGCGATTTGAAGTTCTTAAGTTCATTAACCTTTATGGCAAAATGATTGGCCCGGTAGCCGTAAACCAGCAGCCATGCCGCATATTCTGATTCTTCCCTGAGTTTGTTGTATGTCTCAAAAGGGATCTTACCCCAGATACTTCCTTCGTAAACAAGATCAGGATTGTTGTAGGTAGAATCTTTGACACTGTTAAGGTATTTTTTGATCGTAGTCTGCAGGTAATCACTGCATTGCTCTATGAGCAGTTCGCTGATAAAGGCTTTAGGGGCTAATGGATCAGTTTTGTGTTCAAAGTGTTTCCCAAATACCTTTTTTGCTTTGAACTCATAGGTGCCTTTTTCTTCGTATCCATTGTCGGTAAATACTTTAGCAATCACATCAATATTCATCCGTGGGTCGTTGAAGGTACGCAATGCAATATGATCATGGACAATGTTTTCTCCCTGTGCCGTAAACAGATCGTAAATCCTTTTGGCATTGGGGTTCTGGGTAGAGTAGGGTTGCCAGAAGCGATCAAAGATTTGTGCAATTTCCATAATAGGTTTGTATTTTGTTAATAATCTCGTTAAGTTCGTTCAATAAAACAACGGGGTCAAAATTCGCAATAATTGTTGAGAAATCCATTCAAAACTTTTCTGGAATCGTTCTAAATTAGCTTTCACCATCATTATTTTGTCCATCTTCCTGCTCATTTTCCTCTTCCTTATCAGAAAAGGGGTAAATGATCAGGTTGCGCAGCATAGAGAGGGTAAGGATAGGGAATATTACGGTAAAAAGGATTTTAACCCATCGTGCATCATACAGGCCTGAAAGTACCATGGTCCAGATCAGTGCAAGAAAAACAGTGTCCACCACGATGACCAGGGTGTTGCCCGGATTTTTCTGCATCCATTTGGGGAAAGGAAGCCTGATATTTTCTTTGGCTTTTACAAACACATAGCGGTAGGTAAGGGTTATCCAGAAAACCGGCATTACAAATCCAAGCACAAACCCGGCAATTCTGGAATCAAAATATCCGAATGAATATAGCAGGCCAAGGATCAGCTGCCCCCAGAAAGTTACCTGGTAATGTCGGTAGCTGCCTGCAGCGGCATTTACCAGGGCGAAAAGAATTCTGCTGGATTCATCTTCGGAAGGCTGCATATGACAGGTTTTATATCATTTGCAAATTAAGGAATATTTTTTCAAAAATGCACAATTTTTGACGGTTAGTGTTGTGCATTTGCAGACCTTTTTATCAGTATAGACACTGTACTATCTCCTTGATGCAGATTGGAACGTTTTGGTAAAAACTTTACAAGGGCCAGACACAAGATTATCTGCCTGGCCCTTTTTGCAATGACTTGCTTAATTGCTGTTGTAAAGATATCGTTTGATGCTTTTTTTGGGCGTTTTTTCAAATTCCTGTGCAAAGATAGTTACTGCTGACACCCCCATGAAAGCTGGCATGGTTTTGTTGAGCAGTTTGCGGTGTTTTTCAAAGATCTCCTTCAGCTGTTGGTCAGTAAGACCCTTTTTATCGGTGCTTTCATAATCGGGATAAATGAGCACGGTGAGTTTTCCGTTTTTTTCAATAACCAATGATTCCTGCACAAAATCGAGGTTGTTGAACCGGGCTTCGATCTCTTCAGGGTATATATTCTGGCCCGATGACCCCAGGATCATGCTTTTGCTCCGGCCTTTAATGTAAACAAAGTTTTCCCTGTCAATGAGGCCAAGATCCCCTGTGTGCATCCAGCCATCGGGTTCGAGGGTATTTTTTGTGGCCTCTTTGTTTTTATAGTACCCCATCATTACGTTTTCTCCTTTTACCAGGATCTCGCCTGTTTGGGTATAGGGATCGGGTGAATCAATCTTGATTTCCAGGCTGTCCACAATTTTTCCTGCCGACCTGAGTTTTGTTTTGTCCCAGTTGGCATAGCTGATCAAGGGGCCGCATTCGGTCATGCCATAGCCTATGGAGAAAGGAAACCTGATCCTGTGCAGAAAATCTTCCACCTCGCTGCTCAATGGTGCCCCGCCAATTACAATTTCGTGAAAATTGCCACCGAATGAGTCTGTTAGCTTTTGCCTGATCTTTTTTTCGATCACTTTGCTCAGACCGGGAATTCGGAGCATTATTTTAATTGAGGGCTTTGAAAGGGCCGGCAGAATCTGTTTTTTATAGATCTTTTCCATGATCAGGGGAACTGAGAGTACCAGCCTTGGCCGTACTTCCCTGAAAGCTTTCAGGATGATCTGGGGCGATGGTGTTTTGGTAAGAAAAGTAATATGGCATCCCAGTGTAAAGGGCCACAAAAACTCAAAAGCACAACCATAAGCATGTGCAAGGGGCAGAAAAGAGACAATTTTGTCACCGGGTTCAAGGGGCATGTTGTGATTGGCATACACTACATTGGCAACCAGGTTGTTGTGAGAGATCATAACCCCCTTGGTAAAGCCAGTAGTGCCCGATGTGTAACTCAATACGGCCAGTGAATCATTGCTGACAGACCTCAATCTGAAAGTTGCATTGCTGTGGAGCTCTTTGTGTTTTTTCTCCGAAAGCTTTTTTATGATACCCGAGATAGTTTCTGGTTTGCCTGATGTTTGATGATGCAGTAATCTGAAATCGGTGAGAGAAAAACTGTACCTGGCATCTTTCATTTTATCGCTTTCCAGGTTTTCAAAGATTGCATCTGCAGCAAAGATCAGCGTAGAATCAGAGTGGTTTACAATGTGATGAATGTCGCCAGCCCTAAAATCAGGCAACACAGGAACTACTACTGCACCGTAGCATAATGTGGCAAGATACACAGCTGTCCAGTTAACAGAGTTTTTCCCGATCAGTGCGATCTTATCCCCCTTTTTTATTTCACAAGATTCGAAAATACTGTGAATGGTAAGAATCCTTGAAGCCATATCGCCAAAAGTAATGGTTTCGCCACCATAGTTGGTCATGGCTTTGTTTTCCCAGTTTTTGCGGATGCTGTCCTGTATAAGGTCAACGAGGTTTTCCTTCATCATAGCTTGCGTGATTTGGTTTATACTCCCTTAAAACAATCAGGCAAGGTACGAATAAATATCTTATTGAAAAAAGTATGAATACTATATTAACACAACAGATGTTTTAAAAAACAGTTTATTATCAGTGTATTAAACAATCTTTTGGAAGGGGTTTATTTGCTCAGATACCGGTCTAAGGCATACTTTCCACTACCTGTAATCATCAAAACAATATAAACCAACAGGTAGATCAATCCCAGCTCCATTCTGGAAAAGGGATCATCGGCATGCACAATAAAAACGGCTACCATCATGGTAAAAGCCAGGGAGAAGGCTGCAAGCCGTGTTGCCAGTCCCAGCATTACCAGTATTGAACCTGCTACTTCGGTCAGTGTGGCCATCACCAGGGATGGAACGGTGCCAATACCCAGGGGGTCAGGGAAGCTGATTTCCCCGCCGGCAAGCAAACGGTTAAGCTTTGGCCAGCCATGTGTAAGCATGAGTGCACCGATTCCCAGTCTGAGAATCAGAAGAGAAATATGTGTGCTTAAGGTGCCGGGTGTGGTAGAAAATAGTTTACGCATCTGATTTTGATTTTTAGTTTTCTGAGTACATATAACATGATAAATTTCGGAATGTTTGTAAATTATTTTCACTATTGTCCGGTAAATAAAAAATAACGACCCAGTAATAATACGAGATTGGCTTCGCCGAGCTTACGGTTCCTCACTCCACTTTGTTACGTTCGGAATGACAGGCACTTACGTT
>SLIL01000133.1 GCA_007135645.1 Bacteroidales bacterium | reverse complement strand
CGATGGATAAATCAACAGGAAAAGCCCTCGTAGGGTTTGTAGTAGGAGCTGCTGTAGGAGTAGCAGCAGGTATTTTGTTTGCGCCCCAAAAAGGGACTGAAACACGCAAGGAAATCAAGAAGAAAGCTGATGAAATTGGCAAAGAAGTCACAGCCAAAGTAACTGAGAAGATGGATGAGATGAAAGGCTATGTTCAGGAGCTCGCCAATGATGCCAAAACAAAGTTCAAAAAAGTTGAAGACGCCTGAACTTTTCCGGTCTGATATTTAAGGTTGGTCAAAAATTCCCATAACTTTGCCCGGGCAAGGTTATAAAAACCAAATAATCATTTTAATGGAAAAGAAATCGTTTTTTGAAAACATTTCCGAGATTAAGGAGAATATCAGGGACTATCTGGAAACAAAACTGTCAATTTATTTGCTCACCGGCTTTCAAAAGGCGGTAAAGGCATCTACAGTGATCCTGGCAAACAGCATTATTTTCTTTCTGTTTTCATTGGCCTTGTTTTTTGTTTCCGCTGCCGCAGCAATTTATATCGGCGACCTGATGGAAAGCACAGTTCTGGGTTTGTTGGTGGTTGGAGGTGCTTACCTTTTTCTCGGAATTGTTGTTTATTTTTTCAAAAAACAGATCTTTTCGAGGATCATTATCAGTTTTCTGTCGGATGTATTTTTCAAGGACGATGATGATGAATTGATGCCAGGGGAAAACAAAAAATAATTATAGCCACAATGGATACAAGTCGATTCAGTAAGATCAAAACGTTGCACGACATAAAGCTTGAAAAAGCAAAACTTCGCTATGAGCTTTTGGTTGCTGAAAACCGCTTAATGGAAAACTTTCAGGCCATTGAAGATATGGCAACCTTCTCCTCTGTTTTTTCACGAATAGCCTACGGTTTTGAAATTGCCCAGAACGTTTATGCCAGGGTAATGGATATATCTGACAGGTTCAGCTCATGGCGCAGAAAGAGAAAAAAGAAAAAACGAAAAGATGATGATTACGATGAATCTGACATGGATTAATGGACAAAACTGTTTTTAAATCTCAATGTAAATACAATTTTAACCACTTAATCACTCATCACCCATTACCACTCATCCATTACTCATCACCCATCCCCAAACCTGATCTTCACATTAACAATTTCCGGCCTGTTGCCCACTCTTACAGGAGGCCCCCATGTACCCACACCATTGGAAACATAGGCGTGCATATTTCCTATTTTACCATATCCATAACTAATGGTATAAATGGCTGAAGTAATGAAGTTCAGGGGCCATAACTGCCCATGATGCGTGTGCCCGGAAAACTGCACATCCACTCCAAGCTTTGCAGCTTCTTCCAGATAATAGGGTTGATGATCGAGCAAAATAAGCGGATAGCGCGGATCAGCCATACCTACCAGCTCTTTAAGGGGTTTTCTCTCCCGGCCTGAAAAACGCTTTTTATCCCGGTCTTCACGGCCAATGATATAAAAACTGTCCTTTACCTTTACCACCGAATCCCGGATCATGATCAGCCCATGGCTTTTCAGATACTCATAGGCCGGATCGGCACCTCCGATATATTCATGATTACCCATTACGGCAAATACACCTAAAGGTGCTTTCAGCTCACGAAGGGTTTCACCAATATTCTGCCGCAAAACAGGTTCCAGATCCTCATCCAGAATATCTCCTGCCAGAAAAATAATATCAGGATTTAGCTTACTTACCTTATTCACGATCTTTTCAAAATGGCCATTGCCAATAAGGGTCCCCAGGTGAATATCCGACATCAGCACCGCATTCAACTCTGTGAGCCCATTGCCATTTTTTGCAAGGTTGATCTCAAGATTACGCACCACCGGATTGCGGGTATTAATATGCCCGGCGATGATTGTAACCAGTACAACACCCGTCACCCCATAAAAAAGCCACAGCTTAACCTGATCAAAATTAGCAACCACAAATCTGGGATAATAGGGCACTAAATAATTAATGAGCCTGAGCAAATCAACAATTACCACGGCAAGAAAGAAATACAACATGGCCGCAAGCCAGAATGATCCGATCCATACCAGGAGATCACTTCCTGCAGATAAATAAAAATTTTCCAGTGTGCGCCCTGCAACATAGGTAGCAACAAAACCCCAGAAAACGTAAGGAAACCATCCCTTGATCACACTTCCGGCAGGAAGTGCCTGCATCCCCCTTGTATAAATATAATAATTCACCACCCCATAGACGGTGAGCACAATCGTGTAGAAAATAAGAAAAGCCATTTTTCGCATCGTTATATTTTATGACCTATAAACAGGTTTGATTTTCAATTGTTTTCAGAATCCGGATCTTGTTGGGTGTTAGCTGTTTTAAAAAAGTGTAAATGCTTTATTATCAAAACCAAAATCCTGAACAAAGTAAGCATTGTTAAGTTATGGATACTGAAACAGGTAGTATCTGACTCCTGTTTGCCCTGTTCATTAAAAACTGAAAAATAAAAAAAGCAAATTATAACTGGCTATGGAACTGAAAGATAAAGTATGCATGATAACCGGGGCTACCTCCGGTATAGGCAGGGAAACTGCCAAAGCACTGGCTGCCAAAGGAGCAATATTGGTATTGCCCATTCGTGATTCGTTAAAAGGAGATACCCTGAAAGATGAGATCCTGGAACAAACTCCTGGTGCAAAAATCGAGCTGATGCATTGCGACCTTGGTTCCTTTGCATCCATCAGGGACTTTGCCAAAGAGTTTGAAAGCAGGTATGACAAACTGCACATCCTGATCAACAACGCCGGGATATGGGAAACCAAACGCAATCTTTCGGATGATGGCATTGAACGCAACTTTGCCGTAAACCATCTGGCACCTTTTCTTTTGACCAATCTCTTATTAGACACTATAAAGGCAAGTGCCCCGGCCCGTATTGTGAATGTGGCAAGTGAAGCACACCGGCAGGGAAAGATTCAGTTCAGTGACATCGAATTTGAAAAGAAATATTCCAGTTTAAAGGCCTATGGCCAGAGCAAACTGGCCAATATCCTTTTTACCAAGAAACTTTCTCAAAAATTAAAAGATACAGGAGTTACAGTAAATTGCCTGCATCCGGGAGTGGTTTCAACTAACCTTTTTGATAAAATGCCCTCCATTATCATTAAAGCCATGGGTTTGTTTATGATCTCCCCGGAAAAAGGGGCACAAACCACTATTTACCTTGCAACTTCACCTGAAGTTGAAGATAAAAGCGGCGGATATTATGCCAAATCCAAACCCAAAAAACCCTCTTCCGAAGCCCTGAGGCAAAATGTTGCCGACAAGTTATGGGAGCTAAGTGAAAAATACACAGGGTTGTAACAGGCTACAGGATAAAGTTTTTATCTTTGACCCCGAATGATCATTATGCAATCACATCGGGTTTAGTTTCCCATATCAGGGATGGGTTGGTTATAAAAAATAAAAAAAGCAAATCAGAATCATGGAAAGACCTCAAGCCTTATCATTATTGAGAGAGTACATAAAAAACGAAAAAATGATTGACCACTGCCTGGCTTCGGAAGCTGTATTGAGGGCCATGGCCGAAAGGCTGAGTGAAGACCGGGAAAAGTGGGGCCTGGCAGGGCTGCTGCATGATCTGGATGTTGAAATGACCACCCATGACATGACCATACATGCCATGGAAACAGTGCGCATATTGCGCGAAAAAGGAATTGATGAAGAGATCCTGGAAGCGATTATGCTGCACAATGAATACGCCAGCCATAATACCCCGCGCTCCAAAGTGTTTCATTTTGCGCTGGCGGCCGGAGAAACCATTACCGGACTTATTACTGCCACCGCCCTGGTGTATTCGGATAAAAATGTAAACAGTGTAAAGCCGAAATCCATTATCAAACGGATGAAACAAAAAGCCTTTGCAGCATCGGTAAAACGGGAAAACATCCTGGAATGCGAAAAGGCGGGCATCCCCCTGGATGAATTTGTGGCACTTTCCCTGCAGGCCATGCAGGAGCTTAATAGCAACAGATGAGCAAACCACAATATTTGTTTTTATAACCTTTTCTTAACAATAATTGTAACATACTGATAAACAGCAAGGATTAACACGGTGTTTAAAGACTGTATTAATATCTTTAAATTCGTTAATCATGTTTCACAACCAACTATTATCTATATTACTTACTTTTTTTGTTATAACCTCCGCTTATTCTCAAAATACATTAACCGGTATTGTAAAAGATGCAGAAAGTCAGGAGCCTCTTGAGTTTGCACAGCTCGCCATAATGGAGATTGCCGACAGTACACTGGTGGCTGGATCCACTGCTGACTTACAGGGTCGTTATCGCATCGAAACCAGCCGTGAAGGAGATTTCCTGCTCAGAATAAGCTTTGTAGGCTACCAGGAAAAATGGTTGCCCATTACCCTTACTGAGGGCACCAACAAACTTGATGATATTTTTCTCGCCTCAGCGGCACAACAGCTTGGTGAAGTGCAGGTTACAGCAGCAGCGGCACTCTTTCGATCGGAAGCGGACCGCAGGGTGTTTAACGTGGAAAACATGACCGTTGCAGAAGGAGGAACAGCCATACAACTCCTGGAAACCCTCCCTTCTGTGCAGGTGGACGAGGAGGGCCGCATCTCTCTCAGGGGAAGCGGAAACATACTGATATATATTAATGGCCGCCCCACCAATCTTACCAGTGATGACACCGAGTCAATACTTGAGCAATATCCTGCCAATGCCATCAAAGAGGTAGAACTGATCACCAACCCCTCTGCACGTTACGAAGCTGAAGGAATTGGAGGGATCATCAATATCATCCTGAAAGAACAACGGCTACAGGGTTTTAACGGCCAGGTCAACATTTCCTCAGGCACGGGGCACAAATATACCGGGGGCTTCAACCTGAACTACAGGCAGGGCAACTGGAACTTTTTCTCCAACTATTCCTACCAGTACCGCGAGTTCTGGGAAATCACCAACAGCCTGCGTGAAGATTTTAACCCCGGGCAATCGGTTATCCTTGACCAGGACTACTACACCGAAAACTGGAGAAATGGTCAACTTATCAGAATAGGATCTGAATACAGTTTTAATGACAACAGCTCCGCGAGGATATTCACCAACATCAATTCACAGTGGAGAGACCGGGAGAGAATATACAATGTTCGCAACTTTTCTGCTCCCAACCAGCTCGATAGTCTTTATGAACGATTGCTTACAGAGGATCAGAGCAGCATTAATTATCAATTTGGCTCTGACTTTAACTGGAATAATGGGAATGGACGTAGCTTCAGGGCCTCAGCCACTTTTGCATGGAATTCACAAGACCGCATTGAGTATTTTGATCAGGCCCAAAGCTATTTTTTGCCGGGTGGAGATCTGGACTCACAGTTGCTCATCAACCAGTTTTATGAACGACCGCTTGCAGGAAATATGTTCGTATTGCAAACCGACTATGAACATAGGCTTCTTGAAGATGTAAAAATCGAAACCGGGTTGCGTGGTGAACTTCGCTTTGATGACCGTTCCCAGCGGTTCGGACAACTTGAAAACGGCGGTCTGGACACCCTGAGCCTGGTGCTTAACGGGTTTCCGGTTACCAATGCTTTTACCCACAATCGCGATATTTATGCTGCTTACGCCTCATTTACTGATAACAGGCACGCTCTCTCTTATATGGTAGGTTTGCGGGCGGAATATACCATGATGGAAAACTGGCAGGATTATGGAATCCGCAGTGGATTTCTTGATGATGAAAATTTTGAGCCTGGACGCGATATTACAACCCGCGACAACTATATCGGATTGTTCCCCAGTGTGTTTATGAATTACAGGATCAGTGATAACCAGGACATTCAGGCCAGTTACAGCAGACGCCTGAATCGCCCATGGACAGGAAGCATGATGCCTCTTCTTAATGCTCAGGACTTTTTTAATCTGCGGCTGGGAAATCCTTATCTGCAACCCCAGCATACGGACAATTTTGAGGTCAATTACATTAGGGCCTGGGAAAACTACATGATAACCGGTGGGGTATTTCATCGTTACACAACCAATGGTTTTACAAGGCTTTTCGTGTTGTTTGACAAAGGCTCCATGGTTACATGGACCAATGCCAACACCAATAATTCAACCGGAGCGGAGCTGATCAATTATTTTACCATAAATGATAATTTTGATGCCACTCTCACAGCCAACTATTTTTACACCGAAGTGTCGGGAGAGGTGGAAGGGCGTTCCTTTACCAACCAGAATTACAGCTACACCCTCAGCCTGATGAGCAACTGGAGCATTCCCGGCTGGTTCAACACACAGATCTCTGCCAATTACTGGGGCCCAAGGGTAATTCCCCAGGGAGAGATCAGGCCTGTTTTCAGTATGAATCTGGGCTTGCGTCGTAATGTGTTGAATAACCAGGCCACCGTAAGTCTGAGCCTTAGTGATGTTTTTGATTCACGAAAGTTTTCCCTGGAAACCAACGGAGCAGATTTTTATCAATTCAGGGAGTTCTTCCGTGAGTCGAGGGTACTTACCCTTTCATTTACTTACCGTTTCCGCGATTTTCGTGAAAGGCAAAACGGAGCCAGAGGCAATGGCTATGACGGTGATGTGGAGGGGCTATTCTGATGGGCATAGCCAGGTAGTCGTCCTTATGCTATGTCATCAACATCTGATCAGATCTTGCGCTGGTACCTTTTTATTGGGTCAGCAACTTCATTTCCCCAACCATTTCAAATCCAGCATGCTTCCCGGTGCCTGTAAAGATGGCATTGCCGGCCTTGTCAAGAATCTGCAGCTTTATTTCGGCATCAATGCTTTCATGGATCACTCGTTCCATATTACCTAATACCGGAGCCTTTAGCCCTCCCGGCTTTTGCCCCTGCCGCTGCGATTTCGTGGCATGAATATCAATCAGGTACTTTTTCCCTTTTATACTGATCTGCACTTCTGTACCTGTATACCTGAAATCGGCAATTTTTGCCCCGGTATAGGTGGCAAAAGACATTATTTTTCCTTCATGGAGAAAGAACCCCAGAAACCCGGTAAAGGTATTTCTGACCCAGGGAATACGTGCCACAGAAAGCATAAAAGATGTTCCGGGATTTCCAAAGTGGTTGGTTTGCATCCATACCCATGCTTTGGGCATAGATGATCCCCAGTCTTTTTCAATATACCCCCGGCCCCCTTCAAAGATCATCAATTCTCCGTTAAATGTCAGATTTCCGCCAATGATATGATCCAGGCTCACTACGCCATGATAACACTCCATAAAGGGCATGTAGCGGTACCATCCCATAATTCCGGGTCGTTTATACCACGAAGGGTAACTGGTTATATTATCAAATCGCAGCTCTCCCTTGATCTGGGTTTTTCCGTCATCCAGATCCAGCAGTATCATTTTTTCAGAAAAAAAGCTCTTCCCTACGCATACTTCAAAGCTGTCGGGCGAAAAGGAGAATTCCTCAAGGGGATACCGGTAATAATATGTTTCTCCGGTTTGCCCGTTTATGGCCTGGATAAAAGCATGGGCATTGTCCTTCACCAGCGAAACACCCGGGATAAAAGACCAGACATGCCTGCCATCTGCGCTTACATTTTTAAAATACCACCCTTCAAAGTAATTATCCTTTTCCCGGTTCCCCTGAAACCATGGTGCATTGAACACCTTTCGTTGATTATATATGGCAGAGTATAAAGGACGCCCATAACCTCTGAGTGAGTAAAAACCCGAATATTTTTTTTCTTTGATTGCTTTGCTCATACGAATTAATTTTTAAGGGTTTAAAAAATAAGTGAGGGGAGTAGGAGTTTCAAATATAAGCCAATTATGTAACAAACTCAATTTTTTTACTACTAACTTTACCAATTACGGGCTTTTTTCATGAAATAATTACAGTTATATTTTTATGCAACTTTCCAGACACTCCGCATTTCTTCAGATTACATTAATATTTGGCTTACTTCTGATATCCGTTCCATTGCACTCCCAGCTAAAGGGAAGGGTTACAGATGCACAATCGGGTCAACCCCTTGCATTTGTGCACGTGCTGGTTAAAGATACCAGGATAGGCGCCATGACGGATATTGACGGGTTTTTCCAGATAAACCTGCCTGAAGAAAGCGTGTATTTGCAATTATCTTATGTAGGGTATTTTTCCAAAATGTATGAGGTGAGCAACAGACAGGCGATGCAGCAGGTCCGGATGCATCCAAGGCCTTTCCAGCTGGAGGAAGTAGTAGTGGTTGCCGGTGAAAATCCTGCCCACCGGATCATCCGCAATGCCATAAACAATCGTAATATCAACGATCCGGAGCGTCTTCGTTCGTTTACCTATAAAAGCTACAATAAGTTTCTGGCTACCCTGGATCGCGATTTTTACCTGGAGCGCTGGCAAATGACCGGCGACTCATCGCATTTCAGAACGGCCGACTGGCTGGATCAGCGGCACATTTTTATCATGGAATCGGTTACCGAGCGAAGATTCCGGTCGCCCAACCTGGACAACGAAACGGTGGTGGCAAACCGGGTATCCGGGCTCAGAAACCCCATGTTTACCTTGTTGGCCACCGAACTGCAGCCTTTTTCCTTTTATGGAAGCACCATCACATTGCTCGACAATGAATACATCAGCCCGCTCAACAGGACAGCCTTTGCAAGATACTCCTACCATCTTGAGGATACCCTCTTCCAGGGCAATGACTCTGTATTTGTCATTTCCTACCAACCACGTGAGGGGACCAATTTTGACGGGCTCAAGGGATTGCTCTACATCAACAGCAATATGTGGGCAATTCAGAATGTTATTGCCCAACCGTCACGGGCTATCCAGGGCAGGTTCCATTTCAGGATACAGCAAAAATACAGTCAGATCGACGGAAGGTACTGGTTTCCCGTGCAGCTCAATACCGACATAGACTTTTTCAATCCCGATGCCGCCGATCCCACCTCCATGGCACCCATACGAATGTTTGGAAGAAGCTACCTGGAAGAAATAATCATCAATCCCGAACTGAGGAGAAGGGATTTCAGCAGTTTTGCCGTTGATTTTTCTCCTGATGCCAATATCATCAACGATGAATTCTGGCAGGATTTCAGACCTGAATCGCTTGACCGGCGTGAACAGAACACTTATCAATTCATGGATAGCGTGGGGCAGGCCAACAATTTCGACAGGATCTTCAACAGTGTTGAACCCCTGTTGTTTGGTGAAATTCCTCTTGGGCAACTCAGCATCCCCTTGAATTCCATTTATCGTTTCAATGAATTTGAGAGGCACCGTATTGGCCTGGGATTAAAAACCAACAACCGTTTTTCGCGACGAATTGCCCTTGGTGGCCACTGGGCATGGGGCAGTGGCGACCGCAGGGAAAAATACGGCTACTTTGGAGAGGTAGTACTTTTAAGGCGAAACGATTTACGCCTGGGTGGTTCTTATAGCTTTGACGTTTCGGAAAGGGGTGGCTCAAATCTCGTGGAAAAGAGTTTTTTGCTGAGCCCCAACCTTATACGCAATTTCTACATTGATAAAAAAGACTATACCCAGCGGGCAACAGCATACCTGTCCTTTCTTTCCCT
>SLIL01000400.1 GCA_007135645.1 Bacteroidales bacterium | reverse complement strand
GGCGTGGATCAGCACATCTCCGTCCGAATGGCCTACAGATCCTTTCTCGAAGGGTACCTCAATGCCCCCAATCATGAGTTTATAACCGGCCTCCAGCCTGTGCACATCATATCCAAACCCAACTTTTATCTTCATAGCGATTTTAAATGTAAAAACAGCTTGCAAAAATAGGAATACTCTGTTTCTTTAGCAAGAAATGTTGCAAAAGGAATGCAATTGCTTTTAGTATTAAAAATAAAGTGTGAACAAGTCTTATGGCTTGTTCACACTTATGGGAATAGATCTTCTTATAGATGATGGATCTGCTTATTGCGGTTGCTGGGCAGAAAGGGCGTCAAAGTCAAATGTGAGAGAGAAACGCAATACGTTTTCCAGTGGGCTGCGCTGCATAACGGGGATGATGTATGAAAAATCAAGTCCGAAAACATTGTATTTTAAACCAAGCCCCAGGGTGAAGAATTTACGGTTTCCTTTGCTTTCATGTTCATGAAAATATCCACCACGAATGGCAAACTGATTGTCGTACCAGTATTCAATCCCTGCTGAATAGGTTATTTCGTTCAGCTCTTCCCTGAACCCTCCGGGAGCATCGGCAAATGATCCAAACATACCTGCAACTACAGATCTGTTGGGGTCCCTTCCTTCGGCAATAATGTAGTTGCCATCGTCGTCAATCAGAGGTGCATTGGTAACCGGGTCTCTGGCATAGATCGGAGGTGTGGGAACAAGTAGTTTGTTAAAGTCGAGCGTAAAGGCAAGGCTGTTAAATTCATCCAGCTGCATGGTAAGGGTGGGTCCCAACCTCAGGTTTATGGGGATAAAGTTGGCATTGATGTCATCGGAATACGATATTTTATTACCAATATTGCTGATGTTTACCCCTGCAGAAAAAATTGTGGGTGTGTTCCATTCCAGTTCACGCTGATAATAGGCTGAAACATCGGCTGCCAGTGCCCTTCCCGGGCGGGTTTCCATGGATCCCACATCCTGTCCCTGGGTAAGGTTGGAGTGAATATATCGAACCGCGATGGCGCCTGAGATGTGTTCACCCAGTCTACGGGCATATGCCACATCCAGGGCAAATTCACTGGGGCGGTAAGTTCCCAGAGACTGACCAGCCTCATCGGTAAACTGTATGTCTCCCAGGGTAAAGAAGACCAGGGAGCCAGCTATTGTTTGCATATCATCAATTCTTCTGAAACCACTCAGATAGGAAAGGTTGATATCGGGAACAAGGGTACGCAACCAGGGTGTATAATTCAATGCCAGGCCCATCTCTCTGTCAATAAATGCAAATTTTGCCGGATTCCAGTGCATGGAATTGGCATCGGGTAAGGTAGAAACTCCTGCGTCGCCCATAGCTCCTGAACGTGCATCAGGGGCAATCATCAGAAAAGGTACGGCAGTGGTAATTGTTCTGACAGTGTTTTGACCCAATAGCTCATCATAATCCTGGGAAAAGGTATGGGTAACAGGGGTAAGTGCAAGCAACAGTGTGAAAGTGGTAATGTGCTTTAGAAATGACTTTATCATTGTTATTATTATTTTGATATGATATTTTAAGTGGTTTGTGTGGTATTTGCAAGTGGCGATCCAATAAAGCAGATGATTTCAAACCGCAAACCTACGTCTTTTTTTTAAAATACTGAACAAAAAATTGATCTGCAAGGGTTGTTCTTCCAATTTTAACTGTCTCAAAATGCCGTGTTTATGTAATAGCCTATATAAAACAGGTGTAAAAAAACTTATGAACGATCCTGATTTTTTGGGTAATCCACCTCAGGATATACCCTGATCAGGTAATAATAACCAACGGTTATTTTTTGTACTTATTGTTTTTAATAAAATCAAAATTGGTAAACTGAGCTGCCACTGTTTTGTTTACATGGAAGCTATTAAATAATAATGGATGTGCAGTTTATTTTACTTAAAATGCTTGCCCACCTGCATATTATCTAAGAAGGATCAGCTTTTCGGTTCTTTGAGTCTGATCACCTCCGTTGGTGCTCACAAGTGCCCTGAAAACATAGATGCCGTTCTGCAGCAGGGTGCCCCCGTCATCACGACCATCCCATTCAATGGGAGGGATGTTGAATCCGGATGCATACACGTTTTCTTCAATGGATCGTATTAACTGGCCATTAAGGCTGAATATCTCAATCAATATATTGAGCTCTGTAGCAGGTTTGTTATGCTCAATGGAAAAACGTGTCCTTTCACTGAATGGATTGGGATAGTTGATCAGTTCAGTGATTTTAATTCCCGGTGCTGAGGTAACTACAAAGTCGATGGTTGTTGTAGATACGTTGTTGTGTACATCCCATGCGCGCAAAGAAAGCGTGTAATTACCCTTCTCGAGATTAAAAAACGGGAAAACAACCCTCCCGGATTGATACGAGTCCAGATCTGCCTGGTAGAAGTCGTTCAGGATAAAAGGATTGGAGGTGTCATTGTTGAGAAATGCCACAATATCATGGCCAATTTGTCCGGTGGTGTTAATACCGCTTTCGTCCTCCAGGTATGCCAGCAATACAGGATCGGGTCCGGTAGAATCTCCTGATCTGAAATTCAGATTGTTCAAATACAGACTGATTTCGGGGCCCTGATCATCCGGTGTGAAATTATCTGAGGTGCCAGAAATAATAAAGTTATCATAATACCCTTTACCGTCGGTTGAAATTCCGTCATCAAAATAATAGCTTATTTTCCCAAAGCCGTTATTATAGCTGATATCCAGGGGAACAATAAAAGTAAATTCAAATTCTCCGTTGATTACCGATGCTTTGCCGCGATACAGGATCCTGTTTTGCATGGTAAAAGGTGCTGCCTGACTACCCGGATCATTGCCAAGCGTGGAATAGGTGGCCTTTTTATCATAAAGAGTAGGGTAAATTACGCCGTTGTAATAACTTGCTTTAATCCCTTCGGGCGTTTGTATCTCTCCTCTAACGGTAATTCTGTCCAGTGCCCGCATGGTATCGGGAACCTCGGTGGTAATTGCCTTGTATCTGGGATAGGCCATTTGCATGGAAGGATCGCCCAGCAATACGAAATTTTTCAATGTGCTGGTAGAAGAGCTTTCCACTTTTGCCAACCGGATCAGATCACCCAGTCGTGGCATTTCACCGTTTTCCATGGGGATAAATGCATTTCGCATGAATGCATTGTTGAGAGAGAAATTGCTGTGTGAATAAGCCAGCCTGGTAGTAGTAAATAAAGCTGCTGCACCACCATCAGGCTTCAGGAAGATCCGCACACCTGCCGACAGTTCATTGGCATCGGGTTGATCAAAACTGCTGAACTCACAGGTGGCTGTCATAAGGACTGGCATATTATAAAAATTTTTCCACTGAAGAATGTCGTCGAAGGTGAGTATCCGCTCATGGGCAAGACCCAGCGGCCCGCCATGTCCTACATAGTTCCACAACAAGGTTCCCTGATTTATCCGGTTGTTGATAGCCCGGTTTACCTCAGGGTATCTGGAACCACCGGCAAGAGTTACCTGTTCATAAGCATCAAGATAGATCTTTTCCACGTTGTACACCCGGTGATTATTCTGTAAATAATTGGCCAGCAATTCCGCCTGTTGAAAGTGGATATTATTGTCTTCATCATCGGCAATAATGGTAATTACATTACGCCAGTCGGCATAGTTGGGTATCACTCCTGCAAACCGCGGGTCTTCGGTACCGGGTTCAAGTCCTTCAATCCGCTGGTTGTAGCGTAATAGCTTATCCACAACAAACCGGGCCTCATCCACAGTGCGCACCGGAAGCCTTCCAATACCGATATCAATGGTGCCAAAAGCATCTAAACCTTCATTATCATCCAGCAAACCAAAAAAGTCGTCAGTAATGTAGCTTTGTGCGTAGGTTAATGATTGCTGAGTCTGGAAAGTGGGGATAATGTTGCCCCCAAATCCCAGGATATTTTTATTGTCGTAGGTTCCATTGCCAAACAGCAGCAGGTAGCGTGGGTAATTGCCGTTATTTTCCCTGGCGCGGTCGTAATACATTTTCATGTAATTCCTGATGGCTGAAATATCCGTTGCTCCGGAAGAAAACTCATTGTAAATCTCCTGTGGGCTTACCAGTTTCACCGTAAGGCCGTCAAAATCTCTTCTGAACTCAGCCAGCCTTTCTGCTTGCTGCCGGAATTGCCCGGGCACCACGATGATCAGATCGGTAACCTGCGAGGCATGCAGATTCTGATTGGGAACCTGGCCACGTAATGCAGGTTTGAGGTATTCGGTATTTCTGAAAACAACAAACTCTCTCCCCGAATCCATTGCAACGGTAAAAGTGGCCGATGACCCATTCTGATCAAACTGCTGCTGTTGTATATTCAGGGGATCTGTTACATCCCATATCCTGCTTCCCGAAGAAATATCAGTCAGCTGAAACCGGACACGGTTGTTACTACCCACGTTGGTGTGGTTTCGGAAAAACATCTGGTTACCGTTCAGTCTAAGCTCCCGGTGGTAATTGACGGATATATAGTTGAGCCACCCTCTAGATCCGGATGCTGTCCGGTTGTAGGTAAGGCTTACAGTAAGGTTGTTTCCCTGGGGCATGGCTGACAGGGTTTGAATAGCATGCCTGGCATAGAAACCTGTTGCATTGGCTACATTTACCCCGGCAATTGGCAGGTTCTGGCTTTGGTTAAGTGCCTGGATTGTAAAACTGCTTGGTGCCGATGATCGTGCTGCTGCATAAACTTCTATATGTACAGGCTTTTGTTGAACCACATTGCTGAGTGAAAATGCAAAATCACGCGTAAGGGTTACATCAAACAATTCTCCAAACCACAGCTTGCCACTTCCAATGATATTGGTAAGATCACGCTGGTGGTGGGCATAATCCATAAAGTCGGTTGCAGTATGCGTAGGTGATTCTGTAAGACTCTGGCGCGATGAGATCCGTTTGCCCTCGTTTTGGCCATGGGTAATAAAGTAGCAGGTCTCTTCTGAATAATGATGGCGGGTGTAGTTGTATCTGCTGGTTTCGGGGTCATACGACCAGCGATTGGGCGATTGACCGTAAAATAATATATAGTCATTGGCACCGAAAGTTCCGGAATTATTTCCGCTGACATAGATTGCATTTTCCTGCGGATCGGTATAACGGAAAAGTGCATTGGATTCCGGTAACATACCTCCGCCATTTCCGAAGATCTGAAGGGTTGATTTGCTGATCTGTGAGGGATTCATACCCAGGTCTGAAAGATCCTGATGCCCCAGTCTGTAGATCCCTTCATCCTTTACACATACCTTATACCACTGACCGTTTGCCAGAACCGATGAATCGGGATAGGTGTGAATATTTCCCTGCTCCAGATCAAAATCATAGACAGGGGATGCCTTTATACTGAAGGAAGTCAGTTTTTCATACACACCGTCTTTTTTTCTGATGGGAATGATGTGAAACCGGGAGTAAGTCTGTCCGCGGGTAGTTTCAGTATCCCTAACCACTTTAAAATCTGATGCCGCATAGCCACTGGCCTCTGCAATGGCAAGCTCACCTTCATTCAAAGCACGTGTTTCTTTATCTGCAAGGGCAAAATCGAAGCTGAAGTGAGGGATTGTATTCTTTTGCCTGTGAATATAAACGGGAATGGTGGGCAGGCTATCCGGGTAAAGGGCATTGCTGAAATGCAGCGAGGGAAGAAATGTGCTTTCATCAGGATTGATTTCAGCAACCGGGCTCCATCTGAGCTGAACCTGCTCCTGATGACCTGCCGATGAAGCATAAACAGCTGAAAAACAATACAAAAAAATGCTTATGATGAAAATGTGTCTGGTAAAATAAACCATATCCTGATTGATTTTTTTTGATTGAAGCCCTGAAGTGCTTCAGCTGAAGAATTTATATTAAAGATAATCGTTTCGTGTGCAATTCTGGGGTATGTTAACGTTCTGTTCACATAATTAATACATTATTTAACGCTATGCGTGTGGTTTTATTTTGTTTTTTTTGACGTTGATGTTCTTGCAACGACAAGTCATGTAAATTACCGATAGTAAAATTAATCAGCAAAATTATCGTTAGTAAGTATTGAAAAAGAAAAAAATATCAGTTTGCGGTTCCATGTAAGCCTGAGAAAAATAATCAACCAGAAAAACGCATGATTGGATTGAAACCCGGGAACAATAATTCCGTAAACACAACAAACATAACTATCGGAATGTTAGCTGCCCTGGTTACAACAGTAATTGTTTTCTTAGCAGCAAGCAGAAAAGCTTGTGGCCAGGACGTTATATTCTCTCAGTTTTATGCCAATCCGCTTTATTTAAACCCTGCCTTTGCCGGCAGTAAACAATGTGATCGTTTGATATTTAATTATCGTAATCATCCTTTTCCCGATTTTGGGACCTATTCCACCTACAGTTTTTCGGCTGATACTTATTTGCCGGCAATTTCAGGAGGTGTGGGGATGAACCTTATTCACGACTCACAAGCGGGCCTGCTGAGCCATACCCAGGCAGGCCTTATGTATGCCTGGCAGGGCCGCCTTTCCAGGGAGTGGAATCTGAGCCTGGGGTTGCAGGCGTCGTATATGAATTACAGGGTCAATGCTGCTGACTTTGTTTTTCCCGATCAGTACAATCCCTCCGGTACGGGTAACTTTATCAGTGGTGAATCCCCCCTGGAGCTGGAGAGCAGCCACAACATTGATTTTGCAACCGGTTTTCTGGTTTATAGCAGTACTTTTTATACTGGTTTCGCGGTTCATCATGTGAATACCCCCACCCTGGACATTTTTGAGGATGAAAAGCTAAATATTAAATACACTTTCATGATTGGATATGATTATGTACCAGGGAGGTTTGCTGCATCACAGAGTGACCGGTTCAGCCTCTCGCCAAACATGATAATTCAGTCACAATCAGGACGTTTGCGGTTTAATTACGGTCTTTACACGCACCTTGAAATGGTGTCTGCAGGTGTTTGGTTTCGCCATAGTTTTGACCACGCAAATTCACTGATTTTTATGTTGGGGCTAAAACAGGTGAATTATACTATAAGTTATAGCTATGACTACTCATTATCAGGATTTTACTCGCCTCAAAACGGCGTTCACGAAATAGGTGTTTTACTTAATTTTAATTGTCCGGCCCCTACAGGGCGCTACCGGATACTAAATTGTCCAACTTTTTAGTTATTTTTGTACGAATTTCAAATTGATTTAACTATGACAAGGAATCCCAAAAATTCAGCATTATTTATAGCCTTCCTTGCGGCTGTAACAATTTTTTCTTCCTGTGGCAGGGAAACATCTCAAACCACCGGATGGGCTTACAATGATCCCCGTACAGGCGGATTTGAAGTAGTTCCTTATCAGGAACAGGAAACCGGACCCGGTCTTGTATTTATTGAAGGGGGAACCTTCGTAATGGGCCGTACCGAGCAGGATGTTATGTTCGACTGGAACCACATCCCCAGAAGGGTAACTGTTTCTTCATTCTATATGGATGAAACGGAAGTAAGAAACATTGACTATGTGGAATACCTCTACTGGCTGAGCCGTGTTTTTGGCGAAACCTATCCGGAGGTGGTACGCAATGCTCTCCCTGATACCCTGGTATGGCGCGAGAGACTGGCTTACAATGAGCCCTTCGTGTACAATTATCTCAGGCATCCTGCCTACAGAGACTATCCTGTAGTAGGAGTAAGCTGGGTACAGGCCAATGAATATGCTGCCTGGCGTACCGACAGGGTAAACGAAATGATCCTGATCCGTGAAGGGATCCTGCAATGGGACCCTGATCAGGTAAATGAAAGAAACTTTAATACCGAAGCGTATCTTGCAGGACAGTATGAAGGTCTTGTAAGAAGAAACCTTCGCGATCTTGACCCCAGGGGAACTGGCGAAAGAAGGGTAAGACGTGAAGACGGGATCCTGCTTCCGGCATACAGGCTGCCCACTGAGGCTGAATGGGAGTTCGCAGCTCTTGGCCTTATCGGTAATACCATTTATGAGAGGGTGGTTGAAAGAAGACTTTACCCCTGGAATGGCCATGTTATCCGCAGCAGCGAAAGAAGAACCCGTGGTACCATTATGGCCAATATTCAGAGAGGTCGTGGTGACCTCATGGGTGTTGCCGGCAACCTGAACGATGCCGGTGAAATTACCGTTCCCGTTTATGCCTACTGGCCCAATGATTACGGCTTGTACAATATGGCTGGAAACGTGAATGAATGGGTTGCGGATGTGTTCCGTCCCCTGTCTCACGAAGATGTAGCCGACTTCAGACCTTTCCGTGGTAATGTATTTATGACTCCCGTTAGAGATGAAGACGGTCAGCTGGTTCCCAAGGATAGTCTCGGGCGTATTGTATATCAAAAAGTTGATGCCGAAAGCGATCCAAGGTTACCTTCCAGAAGAAACTATCGTTTTGCTGATAATATCAGCTATGGTGACGGAGATTTCGCATCCAGTATCTTTTTTGCTGACCCGGAAACTGCAGAAACCATGGGCGAAGGACGTTTGATGTATGACTACGGAACAAGCTCCCTTATCAACGATGAGGCCAGAGTATACAAAGGTGGTGGCTGGAGAGACAGACCCTATTGGGCTGTTCCCGGAACAAGGAGATTCCTTGATCAGAATGAAGCTACCAACGATATTGGATTCAGGTGCGCCATGACAAGGGTTGGAAGCCCTGTTGGATACTAACACCTAAATTGGGATTCTTACATTGAATTATATAAACCCCATCTTTTCAGGTGGGGTTTTATTTTTGATTATTAAGACAATTGCACAGAAACAGAATTACTGACATGAGTGATATCATCAACAAGGTGCATCAGCAAATTCTTAATGGTGCCAGTGTATCAACCGATACAAGGCAGATAAAAGAAAACTCGGTATTTTTTGCATTGAAAGGAGAGAATTTCGATGCCAATCAGTTTGCAGAACAGGCATTGGAAAAAGGAGCCCTCTGCGCAATTGTGGATGACCAAAACCTGCCTGATCATGAGCAGATCCTTAAAGTGGACAATGTACTGGAGACTTTGCAGGAACTGGCGCACATGCATCGAAATCTTTTTCATATTCCTGTAATTGGAATCACCGGATCCAATGGCAAAACCACAACTAAAGAACTTGTAAATGCAGTACTTTCCACCAAATACACGACCCTGTGTACGGAAGGAAACCTCAATAACCATATCGGGGTACCTCTTACATTGCTTCGTCTTGACTCGTCTCATGAAATTGCCATTGTAGAGATGGGGGCCAATCATGTAGGTGAAATTGCTTTTCTTACCAATTTGACCCGGCCAGGTGCAGGACTCATAACCAATATTGGAAAAGCCCATATTGAGGGATTTGGCTCTCTGGAAAATATCGTCAAGGGAAAAACGGAGCTGTATGGCTTTTTACAGAGCACTGATGGCACAATATTCGTCAATAAAGGCAATGAGATCCTGATGAGTCATCTTGATGAGGGAAAATGCATAACGTATGGTGCATCGGAGCATTGTCAATATTCGGGAAGAATAGAATCCACTGATCCGTTTCTGCAAATCAGTTTCAGGGATCCGGACCAGGAATCAGATGACAGACAATGGACTCAGGTGAAAAGCAATTTACTTGGTACCTATAATTTTGAAAACATCATGGCAGCAGTGGCTATTGGCCTGCACTTTGGAGTAGAACCTGCCAGGATTAAAGACGCCATAGAGAATTATTCGCCAAGAAATAACCGCTCTCAGTTAAAACATACACAGCATAATACCTTGCATATGGATGCTTACAACGCTAATCCCAGTAGTATGCATGCTGCACTGGACAATTTCTTTCAGCTAAAAACAACTTCAAAAAAGGGATTGATACTGGGAGACATGCTTGAGCTGGGAGAGGTATCTTTTGATGAACACCAAAAGGTTGTTGATCGCATCAGAAAAGATAATTACAACCTAGTGATACTGGTAGGAGCGGAATTTAATCGTATTTCCTTTGATAAACCTGTTCATTTTCATATTTTTGAGAACACAGGGCAGGCTTCTGCGTGGTTGAAGGGTCATCCTGTTACAGGCTATACCCTGTTGATTAAAGGGTCAAGGGGGATTCAGCTTGAACAGCTCGAAGACCATCTTTAGAACTCCATTTTATAAGACAATCCTTTCAGAAATAATACGTTATCAGTAGTATATGCTTTTTTAGTATTTTTCTCTTTTTATTTATCATTTTCACCGACATAAGGAAAAGAAAAAACATTATTTTTGCAGATTGTAGTTTGTAAATCAATAATCTAAACCAAAATACAAGGTAGGCTCTCAACCCCGGAAAACATCAGTAAAACATGAAGAAATCCCTTATCCACAAAAGAACTATTTTCTCCCTTTTCCTTTTTCTTGCTTTTCAATTTTCTGGCTTTGCACAGCTGGATACCGCCAATGTGAGAAAACTCATGGAAGAAGGTATACAAAGGCTGGAGAACAATGAGATCAGAGAAGCAATAATTTTGTTTGACCAGGGCAGGGAAATGCTGCATAAAATAGCTGTTGAGATTGATGAGAGAAATCAGCATGTGATACGCTCCAATCAGCTTACCCGCGATGCCGAACGCCTGATCAGGGACGGCAATCTGGAAGGTGCCCTGGATTTGCTCAATGAGGCACTGGAGCTGAACAGCCAGAATATCGAGGCATTGAAATTCAGAGGCTCAGTAAGACTTACCCTGGAGCAAAAAATCCAGAGACCACGCGACAGGGACTATATCGGGCTGATTAATGATTATACCAACGCTATCAGAATTACCGACCGCAAGATCAACAGTGCACCCCGCAATAGCCAGGAAAGAAAAGAGTACGAAAAAGAAAAGGCCAAGATACTCATTAACAGGGCATATGTGAAGATGCAGACCAACCGTCGTGCAGCCTTTATGTCAGCCATTGAAGATTACTCTGATGCTGTCAGACTCGATGATCAGAACTGGGACGGATTTCTGGGAAGAGCAGTTGCCTATAACAGGATCAGGGAGTATCGCAGGGAAGTAAACGATTACCTCAGGGCCATTGATTTAATGCAACGGTATGATTACCATTTGTCTGATGCAGACTGGGGTAACCTCTACCTTACTGTTGCAGAAGCTTATGCAAACCTCAGGGATCGCAGAAATGCGTTTGAATATGCTACCCGGTCTTTTAATCTTGGCAATCACGAGGCAGAACGACTCATGAACAGAAACAGACCCTAATACAGGTTACCTGACTTAAAAGTACAAAAAAGCTGGCAGATGTTTCAACTGTCAGCTTTTTTATTGAGCTGGTTTTTCGGGCAATTGATTATTTTTGCAGATCAGCAGACCAAAAAGTCAAATCATATAAACTCACCAAATCCAATACTATATGAAGGTAGATGAAAAAATCCTTGAAAAGGCAAAGCTGTGGCTGGGATCCGGCTTTGACAAGGATACAAGAAAAGAAGTGGAGAAAATGATTGCAAATGATCCCAAAGAACTCACAGAATCGTTTTACAGAGACCTGGAGTTTGGTACCGGTGGATTACGAGGAATAATGGGCACAGGGACCAACAGAATGAACAAGTACACCGTTGGCATGGCCACCCAGGGACTTGCCAATTATGTAAGATCAAAGTTTCCCGGTGATGATCTGAAGGCTGTAATAGCTTATGACTGCAGGCACAATAGTGCCCTCTTTGCGCAGATCACTGCAGAGATCCTTTCGGCCAATGGGTTTAAAGTATTCCTGTTTGAAAACTTAAGGCCTACCCCACAGCTCTCATTTGCCATCAGGCACTATGGCTGCCATACAGGGATTATGATCACTGCATCGCACAATCCAAAAGAGTATAACGGATACAAGGTTTACTGGAATGATGGCGGCCAGCTGGTGGCGCCCCACGATACCAATGTTATTGATGAGGTGAAAAAGATCAGGGATGTATCGGATATCAATTTCAACAAGGCAGATGAAAAGATCATTTTGCTGGGAGAGAAGGACGATGAGATTTATGTTGACGAGCTTCGCAAACTGTCGTTGTTGCCAGATGTTGTTAAAAAGCACAAGGATATCCCTATTGTTTTTACTCCCATACATGGTGCTACAGTAAAGCTTGTTCCCCAGGCACTGAGAGCTTTCGGATTTGAGAATATTTACAATGTTCCGGAGCAGGATATAACCAGTGGCGATTTCCCCACAGTCTATTCTCCCAACCCTGAGGAGCCGGCAGCACTGGAAATGGCCATTGAGAAGGCAAACCAGGTGAATGCAGAGCTGGTAATGGCCACCGATCCCGATGGCGACAGGGTAGGTATAGCCATAAGAGACCATAGCAACCAGTTGGTGTTGCTCAATGGCAATCAGGCCGCTTCACTGATCATCTATTATCTGCTCAGTCAATGGTCAGAAAAGGGCAAATTAACCGGCAATGAGTACATTGTAAAAACCATTGTTACAACCCGGCTGCTGAGCGAAATTGCCAAAGGGTTCAATACGGAGTGTTACGATGTTTTAACCGGATTTAAATTTATCGCGGACATTATCAGAAAACTGGAAGGGAAAAAACAGTTCATCGGTGGGGGAGAAGAGAGTTACGGATATCTCATTGGTGACAGTGTAAGGGATAAGGATGCTGTAATCTCCTGCTGCATTATTGCAGAGGCAATGGCCTGGGCTAAGGAGAACGGAAAAACACTCTATGAGCTGCTGATTGATATTTACGTGGAGTTTGGTTTTTACAAAGAGAAACTGGTATCCCTCACCAAAAAAGGAATGGAAGGAATGGCTGAAATTCAGCAGATGATGGAAAGGTTCCGCAATGAGCCACCTCAAAAGATCAATGGTGTTGATCTGCTGGTGGTTAAGGATTACCAGTCGGGCATTGAGAACCTATTGGCTGAGAACAGGCAGGTGCCCATTGATCTGCCAAAATCAAACGTAATTCAGTATCTGCTGGCAGATGAGAGTGTCATCACCATGCGGCCCAGCGGAACAGAGCCCAAGATCAAGTTCTATTTTGGTGTACAAAGCAAGCTGAAAGATAAATCAGAGTATGAATCTGTAAACCAGCAACTGGAGAATAAACTGGAAGCCCTTGCAGCAAGTATCCGGTAAATTAGTAATCTGACGATATTGCTTCGTAATAAGAGTCTATGCTGAAAAGTCTTTTTATACCTCTGGTAAAGCTATATTTTGCCAACACATACAAATTCAATTAGTTGCGTGCTCCCCCTTTCAGGGGGCTGGAGGGTATTGCATTTTACAGAGCAGGCTCAAATAATTTAACCTTATTGGTTGCGCAGGTTTTTATTTGATTTTAAAATGACAGATCAAGGGTTTCCCTGGGGGGCAAGGGTGTAATTTCTACCTGAAGGCGCTTCTTTCTTCCTTTAGTTTTTCAAGAACATCAGGGTTGTCAGGATCTTCCAGGTAGTTGTTATAAGCCTGGATAAATGCAGGATGGTCCTTGTAGAGGGTATTCAGCCTTTTCTCCACGGGGATTAGCCAGCTTGCCAGAAATATGAAAACGAGCGCCATCGATCTCCAGATGAATTGATTTATATAACTTTTTCCTGCCTGGGGACTGGAACGAAAAAGCAACACTGTTACCAGGATACCCAGATTAAAGAGCAAGGCAAGTACTACCATGGTATTCATTCCATTATAAAAATTCACCGCAAAATTAATCGCTATGAAACTGAAGGAATACAGAAACCCAAAAAGAATACTGGTTGTAATTTGAAAGCCTGAAAGATGGGTTCTTTTTTGTTTGGAGAACAGATCGGGTATCCGCAATTTATTAAAAAGAAATAATCCGAACCACATGTAAAATATAGAGATAACTGTAAGGATTACCCTCAGAAGCACCTGCAGATCTATACCAATAAATATCCTGTGTGTTAACAATCCAAGAACCAAAATCAGGGCAATTGCTTCAAATCTTTTCATCATGCTGTTTCGTTGTAATAGATAAATTCCATGCAATCCTCTGGATGCTGATCAAAGACCTTATTATTAGCTGCTAAAAGACCATTCATGCAAAATTGCGTTATTTTAATAAGATTTCCAACAATTTAAACTGAATTTAGTCAATTATATTCACTTCGGGTTGCAGCACTACATCAAACTTCTCACGAACTGTTTGTTGAATTCTGGTAGCAAGTTGCAGTAACTCTCTGCCAGTTGCATTTCCGTAATTCACAAGCACAAGCGCCTGGTTGCGGTGCACTCCGGCATCGCCCTCCCGAAATCCCCTCAGTCCCGCTTTTTCTATCAGCCAGCCAGCGGCCAGTTTAACCATGCCAACCTTGTCAGGGTATCCCGGAATGTCAGGCCATTTCTGGCGCAACTCATCGTATTGGTTTTCCTGTACCAGGGGATTTTTAAAAAAGCTGCCTGCATTGCCCAGTTCATCGGGGTCAGGTAGCTTGGATTGCCTGATGTGCCTTACCGCTTGCATGATGTCTCTGATCCCTGGCTGGAGAATGTTCTCTTTTTCAAGCCAGAGTGTCAGGGGATGGTAATGATAGCGAAGCTGATGCTCTTTCCTGGTAAGGCAAAGAGTAACCGACAGGATGATATATCGCTGTTTTCCTTCGTTTTTAAAATAGCTGTCGCGGTATCCAAACTGGCAATCAGCGCTGTAAAAAGTTTTTTTGTTGCCGGTTTGGGTATCCAATGCCTCCAGGGAATGAAAAACATCCTTTAACTCCACCCCATAAGCCCCTATGTTTTGTATGGGACTGGTGCCGGTATTTCCTGGTATCATGGTGAGGTTTTCAATGCCCCCCCATCCTTTTTGCACGCAATAGGTTACCAGGTTATCCCAGTTTTCCCCTGCCATAATTTTTAAATATACCTGCCGGGGATTTTGTTCTGCGATCTCAATACCTTTATAAGAGATCTTTACCACCAGTCCGTTGAAGTTGCCGGCAAAAAGGATATTGCTTCCTCCACCCAGGATAAGCCTGGGAAGGTTTTGCCATTGGGATGTTTGCAATAGATGCTGCAATTGAGCAATGTTGGCGGGTTCGCTGTAGTATGCTGCCTTTGCTTCCAGCCTGAAGGTGTTGAGGTTTTTTAATGATATGTTTTCCCTGATCAGCATGCAGAATAAATAAGAAAAGCCGACATAAATACTGCCGGCAAAGATAGATGAATGGGTCGGTTTAAGAAACAGAAAAGTTTCTTGCCAGTTTATTTTGTAAGGATAATAGATTTTTCGTCTACGAGCTTACGGAGATTAATAAGAGCGTATCTCATCCTTCCAAGGGCTGTGTTGATGCTCACATTGGTTTGCTCAGCAATTTCCTTAAAACTCATATCAGAGTAATGACGCATTTTGAGCACCTGTTTCTGCTCATCGGGCAGATATTCGATCAGCGATTTCACATCCCGGTGTATCTGCTCAACAATCAACTTGTCCTCGATGGTCTGGTCGTATATTTTCAAGGTCTCAAAAATATCATACTCCTCGCTGTTTTCGATCGTAGGCATGCGCTTTGATTTGCGGAAAAAATCAATGATCAGGTTATGGGCAATGCGCATTACCCAGGGAAGGAATTTTCCTTCTTCATTATATGCTCCCACTTTAAGCGTATTGATCACCTTGATGAAAGTGTCCTGAAAGATATCTTCGGCCAGGTGCCGGTCTTTCACAATAAGCATGATGTAGGAAAAAATTTTGCTTTGATGTTTTTTTATCAAAGCTTCCAGGGAAGAGTGATCACCCTCTATGTAACGGCGAACTAGCTCTTGATCGCTAATTTTGCGGTCATTCATAACAATGGCCTCCATATTTGTGATTAAATCAAGAGTAAAGTTCTTTCTATAGTTCGCCTCCTATATTTAGTTAATATTTGGGTGAGTTGTGTTTTTTGCTCAGTTAATTATTGGCAAATATAAGTTATTTTTTCTTTATAGCGCATCTGATTGAATATTTTCTAAATTTTCTTAAACCTGCTTTCTCTGCGATGTTTGTCATAACCTGTAATTAAAGGGAAAGACAGAGATAAAATATTTATCAACGATGCGCGTTTTTAATGTTCAAATAAAATCAAAAACCATTCCACAATTACCATCAAAGGATTATTCTGCTTGCAAAAATATGCAGAAATAATCACTGACAACAACTAAATGGACTGTAAAATGTTGATGTTGAGGATTATGCATTGAGTGGTTAATTGCTTGCCAGGCATAATGTCGGGTAGTCAATATATCCTTTTTTCCCACCGTGATAAAATGTGTCCTTATCCCATGGAGTAAGTGGAGCATTATGTTGTAATCTTTCTGCCAGATCGGGGTTTGAGATGAATGGTTTTCCGAATGCAATCAGGTCGGCGTGTTGATCCTCAAGCATCTGCATAGCACTTTGCCGTGTGTGTCCTCCGCACGAAATGAGGGGTCCTTTAAAAATATTTCTGTAGAAGGGAACAATGCTTTTTCCGGGATCCGCAAGCCTTTCTTCCGGTGTCATCATTTCACTGATATGCAAATAGGCAAGGTCATATGAGTTGAGTTGTTCTGCTATGTACCCGTAAGTGTCTTCCGGATTTGAATCTTCCATTCCTTTTTTAACCGATCTGGGGGATAGCCTAAGCCCCACTTTTGAGGAGGGTATCTGCTCCAGTATTGCTTCAATGATCATAAAAAGAAACCTGGCCCTGTTTTCTTTATTCCCGCCAAATTCGTCGGTCCTTTTGTTTGTACCATCCATAATGAACTGATCAATAACATAGGCATGGGCACCATGGATCTCAACTCCGTCAAAGCCCGCAATAATTGCACTGCGTGCTGCCCTGGCAAAATCTGACACGGTTTGAAGGATCTCTTTTTTGCTCATATCGCGGCTTGCCTCATAGGGAAATCTTCCTTCGGCCGTAAGCACATCTCCTTCGGGAGTTACCGGCGAGGCTGAAACTGGTGCCTTGCCTTCGGGTTGCAGCAACCTGTGCGAAAATGGGCCCACATGCCACAATTGCAGAAAGATCTTTCCTCCGGCGGCGTGTACTGCCCTGGTGACTTTATTCCATCCGGCCAGTTGCTTTTCGGTATAGCAGCCTGGTGAACCGGTATATCCGTAAGCCTGGGGAGATATCTGGCTTCCTTCGGCAATGATAAGGCCTGCTGAGGCACGCTGAGCATAGTATAATGCAACAACTTCGTCAGCAGCAAGTGCTGCATTGTCAGCCCGCCTTCGGGTAAGAGGTGCCATAACGATGCGGTTGGAAAGCTTGAGTAAGTTTATAGAATAAGGCTGAAACAGTGTAGTATTCATAAATGGTTGTTATTTTATTGATGGTTTTTTTCACTCTGTGGATTTACATTGGTCTTTGCACTCCTAACAGCATAATCCTTTCATTGTTTAGTTTATCCTGACTTTGGGCGTGCAGCTATTATTTTAAAACGGGATCTGTCAAGTATAATTTTATGATAACACAAAAAACCGGTCTGTCTTGATTATTCAGACCGGTTTCTGGTTGTGCTTTATTTTGGTAGCGATCAGTCCAGGATATCTTTTTTTAAGTTAAGGGTTACCTGGCTGTTGTTTCGTCTGTAATCAAAAAGCAGATCACCGGTACGATGGTATAGCCTGATAAAGTTGAGCGGATACCAGATCACCGCCTGCCCCACATGAATGTTAGAAAGGATGTCAATCTGTTCATCGCCATTTGGCAACGACCTTATCCTTACGGTTGAACCATTGCGGATCCTCATCTTGTCGAAAAACACATCTTCGCCATTTTCGGTACGTATCTCGATAATTCCTGATTTATTTCTCAGGAAACTGATCTTTCCGATGTTGGCGAAAGCCGTGGGAAACTCTCTCATGAACCTGGGGTTGGCTTTTCGCAGTGCTTCCTGTGCGGCCGATCCCGGAAATACCACCCCTTCGGATTTGGAGATATGAATGGCGGCTATCAGCCCTGCAATGGACGATTCAACCCGGTTGTTTATGAGTTCTTTGTTTTTCTGGATCAGCAGTTCAGTATAATTCATTGCCGCGGCACTGGCCAGCTGGGGTGCATGATCCATGGTAAGTCCGCTGGTGTTGCCAAAAGTCCCTGTGAGAACAACACTGTGGTCACCATCGGCAAACAGCCCGTTAATGCTCTCGCGGGGGTCGTTGTAGTAATGCAGGCTGCTGTTTTTCCCGTCCAGGCCAATGTGGAGCGAATAGGCCATGGCATTGTTGTAATGCCGGTTTTCAAGGCCACCATTTGCAATCCACGAAACAGTGCCTGAGGGCCTCAGGGATGCTACAAAAACATCGGGATGGGTACTTTCGGACACGAGTTCCCTGCCCTGCAACCCGATCTTACCGGTAAAGCTGCCTGCCAGGACAATGTTTTGCCTGCGGTCAATCAGCATTGAAAAGCCTGTTGCATCCTCCTCCGAAGCAAAGGCATGGGCCCATAATGGCTGCATATTATTGCTAAAGGCAGCTACAAATGCCGTGCGTTGGTCTTCTTCTCCTGAAAAACGGATTGCTCCTCCGGGTGTTTCAAACTGTGAAGTAAAATATCCGGTAACAAAATACTCCCCATTGGGGCCCAGAGCCACGTCGCGCTGATTGTTACCTCTTCGGGCGCCATATTGATAAAGTGTCTCCCACAGGGAAAGGCTTTGTTCAAAAAAGTAACGGTCAGCATCAATTACCCATGCAGTAGGCACGATGTTTATATAGTCGGGCATGGTTAATCCCAGTGGTGCATTGATGTATGTGGGATCGGCCATGACAAACTCCAGTCCATCAATAATGAGTTTGTCACCCTCAGGATTTCCATTGTAAAAATGCACGGCATTGGCCAGGTGGCCCGGGTAGAGGAGTGCCGCTACTTTTTGCCCTGCAAAGTTTCTTACCAGCCAGCCAAACAGAACCGCCCTGTCATCACAATCAGAATAGGAATAGTGGATTACCTCATCGGGGGTCATGTATTTCTGATAACCAAACTGATCGATGTCGGTCTGGTATTTAAATGCATTTTGCGACAGGCTCAGCAGGAAACTCACCTTTTCCACATCATTCATTTGCTCAAGCAGGGGCTCGAGGGCTTGCTCACTGGCCTGTACCATGAAATTAGAGGCATCGGCATCCAGGTAGATGTTCATGTCTGCCTGCGGCTGTTCAGCCAGCATGGCCACCAACACAGGATCGTACTGCATTTGAATGCTGTATTCCTGATCATTAAAGTAAAACTGTAGTGTTTTTTCTTTACCCCTTGCCGCAAACTGCGGACTTTTGTAGAAATTCATATCAAATACCCTGAAAGCCCCTGGCATGGTTTGCTGGTAGGTATATATGGGTTCTTCGCTTACTCCGTTGATTATGTAATACGTTTTTCCGTCCATACCCAGCCGGGGAGTATTATAAACCGTGTGGGCAAAGGGCATCAGAAAAACCAGCTTGCCCTGCTGCCTGCCCAGCCTGATGTCGTAACCGGCCTGCAATAACAGAAACCAGGTGTAAAGAGTGGCCGCAACCTCATCGCGACCTGCAAGGTTTTGACTTAATTTGCCGGCAGCCATAAATAAGGCCCAGTCATTCATCCCGGTTTCATCGGCCAGGTCGAGCAGATGGATCAGGGTAGGGGTGAAATTGGTACCGGCAGCGTTCTCAAACCACCGTGCCACTTCGTCTTCCTGGATACCATAGGAGCGGAGTCCCCTGAAGGAACGATCTGTCTCAATGGTCAAGGACCTTCCATAAAAATCAATGGAAACAGTGGGCATGGCATACGTGATTCGCTCCACAGGTCTGAGTGTTACAGGTTCTCTGAATTGCTCCAGTGGCTGTACCTCCGCATCGGCAGGGGTAAGGGTGCTGAAAACACGCTCTACCCTCTCTTTTCGTTCCTCCCTTACCTGTTCATCTTCTTCTACAGGGTCATAGGCGGGAAACTCATCGGGTTTTGGTCCCGGTTCAGGCATTTCTCCGAGAAAAACCTGCATCCGTATCCACTCATTTTTAAGGTATTCGGCATATTCGCGGTTGCGTTGCTCCACATAGTTCTCAAAATCCTGATTCATGGCATCGAGAACACTGTCACGCGCAGCAACAAATGCATTAAACGCTTGTTCCTGTTGCCTTCTGAATTCTTCAAAGCTTGGCACCTGTGCCTGGGATACGTCTGAAAGACACCAAAGTGTTACGGTGATCAGAATAAATAATTTTCGCATGGCTGAATAATTTTGTTGGAACTGGGATTGGTTATTTAATCAAGAGTTCTGGTAACAAATGCTATTCCGAAAACGGACAAAATGGAGGCGAAAGTTTGTAGTCCTTTGTTTTTTCTGTAAAAGTATAAAAAGGAGCGTTAAATGTAAAAGGTTTTTTTGTGTTTTATTGGGAAACAAACTTCAGGGTTAATAATTGGCTGTTTTATTCTATCTTTCACATAATGAGGTGCCTGAACAAAGACTGGCAGGTTCTGTTAGATTGTTTGTTAAATAAGAATTTTCTTAAATTTACCGTTTTGATTGTATGCGTATAATTTGATAATGCAGATGCAGTTGTTTTACCCGGACTTGTAGTCTGTTTGTTAAACCAAAATCATTAATTCCATATAAGATGCGTATAATAAAGAGTTTAATTGTCTTCCTTGTGGTTTTGCCGATGACATTCGCGGTTCAATCACAATCATCCTTTGATCTTTCCACTGAAGCCGTAATAGAGCGCCTGCGTCATGGAGTGTACACCCTTTCATCGGAAGAAATGGAAGGGCGCGAAGCTGGTACTGAAGGTGAAAGAAGAGCTGCCGCCTGGCTCAAGGAGCAAATGATGGAAATTGGCCTTGAACCGGTTTTTGATGGCTCCTATTTCCAGGAGTTTGATTTTTCTGGCGAACTATCCTTTGGAGAAGAAAATTTTCTGGTTATCAATGATACCGGATTTGAACTGCATACTGACTTCTTTGTATTGCCCAATTCTGCCTCGGCCAGTGTTTTTGGCAGGGGGGTTTATGTTGGCTTTGGCATGGAAACAGAACAATTCAATGACTATGAGGGGCTGGAGGATGTTGATGCCAGCATTTTTTTCATGGAATACTTCATGCCGGGGCATCTGGATGATGGAAGCAACAGCTTGTCTCTGGAGCAAATGCAGCAGAAAATAGAGACAGCCAGGCAAAAAGGTGCCGAAGCGGTGGTTTTTGTGAATACACAGGTTGATCGAAGCAATCCTTCCACCAGTTTGCGGCAACGATTGGGGCGTGAAGATATCCCGGTGATTTTTGCACGCTCAGAAGTGCTGGAATACTGGCAGCAGAATGCATCAGACAGCGAAATTCATTTATCGGCACATCTTACCAGGGAAACCTTTACCGCGGTAAATGTGGCCGGATATATTGATAACAATGCAGACTATACTGTTGTGATCGGCGGGCATTACGATCACCTGGGTTATGGTGGCCGTGGATCACGCAGCCCCGGGGTACATACCATCCATTACGGTGCCGATGATAATGCATCAGGAACAGTTGGTGTGCTCGAAGCAGCAAGGTTTCTGATGCAGTCAGACCTGACTTCAAGTAATTATCTTTTTATCGGTTTTTCGGCAGAGGAAAAGGGGTTGATAGGGAGCAGGTATTTTACGGAAAGTGGCGCCTATGATATGGAGAGGGTGAACTACATGTTTAATTATGACATGATCGGCAGAAAAACCGAAGGTAGTTTTATCCTTTATGGCACGGGCACCTCACCCGTATGGGACCACTTTATTGATCTTAATGCAGGCGATGATCTGAATGTAAGGAAAGGGCCCAGCGGCGTGGGTGGGTCAGATCATACAAGTTTTTACAGGCAGAATATCCCGGTATTGTTCTTTTTTACCGGTATCCATGATGATTATCATCGTCCTACAGACACCCCTGATAAAGTCAATTTTGAGGGAATGTATACCATTCTTTCTTTCTCATACGACCTCATTGCAAGCCTTGATGGGCTGGGCAAGCTCGAATTTACCGAAACACCTGTGCAAAGAAGGGGCACTGCCCGCCGCAGCGGCCCCACCCTGGGTATCATGCCCGACCTGGTTTTTGACGGTCAGGGGCTCAGAATAGAGGCAGTTACAGAAAATAACCCGGCACAAAAAGCAGGAATGAAAAACGGAGACATTATCATCAGGCTGGGCGAGGTACGCATCAGCGATATCAACACCTACATGCAGGCCCTGGGATCGCTTGAAGGGGCCGAAACAGTTTCCGTAACAGTAATGCGGGAAGGGGAGGAGATGGTGCTGGAGGTGAACTTTTAAAAGATTTACCGGGGATTAACCGCCGGTATTTAAATACAGAAGCAGGCGAACAATGAAAGTATTTCATGTTTCGCCTGCTTTTTTTGGTTTCAGGGCAATCTTACCCAAACAGGTTTATTTAAACACCATATTATTTTTAACGGTTATCTTTTCGCAATAGTGGCACTTAAGGCGGATATCCTCTTTGTCTACCACATCAAAACGGGCAGGGATTCCTTCAATATTGGTAATACAATTGGGGTTAAAGCATTTTACAATCCCTGCGATAGTATCAGGAATTTCAACCAGCGTTTTGCGGGTTACCTGGAAGTCCCTGATCTCTATAATGGAAGCATGGGGGGCAACCAGTGCAATTTTATTAAGCTCCTCTGGCTTAAAGAATTTGTTGCTCACCTTAATGATCCCTTTGCTGCCGTATTTTTTACTTTCCAGGTTGGTGCCAAACAACACCATCTGATCAAAAACATCAAGTTTCAGCATTTTAATAACCTGGAATAATGCAGTTGCGGGGATATGATCGATAACGGTTCCGTTTTCTATGGCCGATACTTTTAATTCTTTTACTTTTTCACTCATGGCTTTTGAGAATTGAGTTAATATATTCGTTACTGATTTACTGGTTTCTTTTCTGTTTCTTGATTACTCCATGGATATGCGGGCAGTTGTCTAACCGGTGAGTAATCATTCCGGAATTACCTGCAAAGCATTACCTGTAGCCGAGCATGATCGCCAGTAGAGCCTGTCTTACATATACACCGTTGAGTGCTTGCTGGAAATAGTAGGCTCTTGGATCAGGATCCACATTGATGTGGATCTCGTTGACCCTGGGCATGGGGTGCAGGATCCTGAAGTTTTCTTTGGTTTGAACAAGCATATCCTTATGCAGATTGTAGGAGTTTTTAATGCGTTCAAATTCCAGTGGATCAGAGAAGCGTTCCTTCTGGATACGTGTCATGTAAAGGATATCGGCTTGCGGAATAACCTCTTCCATGCTTGTGTACTGATGGTAGGCCAGTTTTTTCTCTTTAATATGCATTTTTACTGAGCTGGGCAGCTTGAGCTCAACGGGCGACACCAGATGAAATGTGGTATTGTAATTACACAATGCAATTACCAGGGAGTGTACAGTACGGCCGTATTTCAGGTCGCCCACGAAAGCCACATGCAGGTTGTCCAGGGTATTTTGAGTTTGCATGATGGAATAGAGGTCGAGCAAGGTTTGCGTGGGGTGCTGATTCGACCCGTCTCCTGCATTGATAATAGGCACAGGCGAAATCTCTGATGCAAATCTGGCACTGCCTTCTATGGGATTGCGCATCACGATGAGATCGGAGTAGTTGGCAATGGTGAGAATGGTGTCGCGCAGTGACTCTCCTTTCTTGACACTGGTGTTGGATGCCTCTGAAAAGCCAACAATCTTACCTCCCAGGCGGTTGATGGCACTTTCAAAGCTTAATCGGGTGCGGGTTGAAGGCTCAAAAAACAAAGAGGCAATCACGTTTTCAGTCAGGATATTCTGCACAGGATTAGCCTCAAACTCCCGGGCCACTTCCAGAACCCTGAGCTGTTCTTCTTTTGTGTAATCGTTGATCGATACCAGGCTTTTGTTTTTCATTGTCATTTGTTTTATTTGGTTTTAGATGAATATAAAATTGTGTAATCAAAAAAAAAGCGGCTAAAAAGCCGCTTTAAAAATTATTTACAACCACAGTTTTTGTCAACCAGGTTTTTGGTTTTGAGGAAATCGCAGATCACATCGCAAAGATCGGGTTTGCCAACCTCCTGCAACTCGTAGCCAATTTTTACGGTTGGTTTATTGATTTTGATAATTCTGTTGATATCAATAGGAGTGCCAATAACTACAAGATCGCAGGGAGTGTTTTCGATTGTCGCTTCCAGATCTTTTATCTGTTGAGCACTGTATCCCATTGAAGGCAACACGGGCCCTAACCCGGGATAGTGTTCAAAGGTTTCTTTGATTTTTCCCACTGCATAAGGACGGGGATCAACAAGTTCTGCTGCACCATATTTTTGAGCAGTAATACTTCCGTAGCTAAACTTGATCTCTCCGTGGGTAACAGTTGGGCCTTCTTCAATGACCAACACTTTTTTACCCCTGATCAGCTCGGGTTTATCAACAAAAGTGGGTGAGCAGGCATCAACTACTGTGGCATGAGGAACAACTTTAGCCACGTTGTCGCGCACCAGCTGAAGGTCTTTTAAGTCAGCACTTTCAATTTTATTAACTACTACTACGTCTGCAATGCGGAGGGTGGTTTCGCCGGGATAGTAAGAGAGCTCATGTCCGGCACGTTGAGGATCAACCATGGTAATCATCAGGTCAGGCCTGATAAAGGGGAAGTCATTATTGCCACCATCCCACAGAATTACATCGCAGTCTTCCTTTTCTGCTTCGCGAAGTATGGCTTCGTAGTCTATGCCAGAGTAGATAACAGTATTTCTTACCACATGAGGTTCATACTCTTCCATTTCTTCAATGGTGCATTCATGCTTTTTCAGGTCATCGATGGTGGCAAAACGTTGTACAGCCTGCTTTACCAGATCGCCATAAGGCATGGGGTGGCGAATGGCCACTACTTTGACACCATGTGCCTTAAGTACATCAACAATTCGTCTTGATGCTTCGCTTTTGCCTCCACCTGTTCTTACTGCACCCGTTGCAATTACGGGCTTGTTGCTCTTTAGCATTGTGGTATTGAGGCCCAGGAGTTTAAAGTCGGCTCCCGCTGCATTAATAATAGCAGCAAGATTCATTACCTGGTTGTAGGATACATCACTGTATGAAAATACACATTCGTCCACCTTGTGTTTTTCAATAAGGTTGCTGAGTTCCTCCTCCGCAAGAATGGGGATGCCTTGGGGGTAAAGATCTCCGGCAAGTTCTGCCGGGTATTTTCTTCCGTCAATATCGGGGATCTGTGCGGCAGTAAAGGCTACTACATTGTAGTTGTCGTTATCTCGAAAGTAAGTGTTGAAATTATGAAAGTCTCTTCCGGCCGCGCCGATAATAATAACATTTTTTTTACTCATGTGCTTTGTAAATTTAAGGTTATAGATATTGAATGAATTTTGCATGTTGGAAAAATCCCACAAACCTACATAAATTTTACAAAAAACAGATGTTGAAACTATTTTTTTTTCAATAACCATTGTTGATATCTCTTGCAAACGAGAAATGTCAAATGGAGGCTAAAACAAAAAGCGTAAATTTGCACCAGTTTTAAAAAATGGAAAATATGATGCCGAGAATTGAAGTATTGCTGAAAGAAGCTATTGGAAAAGCATTGAAAGATCTGTTTGAGCTGGATGTAAACCCGCAAACTATTGCCCTTCAACCTACCCGCAAGGATTATGAAGGGGATTTTACACTGGTGGTTTTCCCTTTTGTAAAGCAGGCCCGCAAATCGCCTGAAGAAACAGCCAGGCTTATTGGTGAGCATGTTCAGGAAAACCTGAGCGAGGTAAACGGTTTTAATGTGATCAAGGGGTTTCTGAATTTCTCTTTCACTGACAGCTATTGGGTCAGCTTTTTATTGCAAGGGGCAAAGGATCCGGACTATGGAGTAACACCTGCAGGGAAAAAGGAAGATGTGGTGATCGAATTTTCCTCCCCCAATACCAACAAGCCCCTTCATCTTGGGCATATCCGTAATAACTTGCTGGGATATTCAGTGGCCATGATCCTTGAAGCAGCCGGCCACAAAACCGTCAAGGTAAACCTGGTGAATGACCGGGGTATACACATCTGCAAGTCTATGCTGGCCTGGATAAAATGGGGCAACGGTGAAACACCTGAAAAGAGCGGGAAAAAAGGGGATAAGCTGGTGGGCGACTATTATGTGAAGTTTGAAGCGGAACTGAAAAAAGAGGCCCAGGCATTGAAAGAAGCACACAATTACGACGATGATATGGCACGCAATGATGCGCCCCTGATGCAGGAGGCCAGGACATTGCTGCGCAAGTGGGAAGCCCGCGATACCCAGACTGTTGAAGTATGGAAAGTGATGAACAACTGGGTTTACAAGGGTTTTGACAGCACGTATCAGCGCATGGGGGTTAATTTTGAGAAGATCTATTATGAATCTGACACCTATTTGCTGGGCAGGGAGATCGTTCTGGAGGGCTTAGAAAAAGACGTATTCTACAAAAAGGAAGATGGCTCGGTATGGGTAGATCTGAGCGATGAGGGGCTCGATCATAAACTTTTGCTCAGGGCCGACGGAACCTCTGTTTATATGACCCAGGATATTGGCACAGCCCAGCTGCGCTACGATGATTACAATATCCCACGTATGGTGTATGTGGTTGGTAATGAGCAGAACTACCACTTTGAGGTATTGAAAAAAGTATTCAAAAAGCTTGGAAAACCATACGCTGACCAGCTTTTTCATTTGTCGTACGGCATGGTAGAATTGCCCGCCGGCAAGATGAAATCGCGCGAGGGTACCGTGGTGGATGCAGATGAGTTGATGGAAGCAATGCATGTTACTGCGAAGGAAACTACAGAAAAACTGGGTAAAGTGGATGGATTTTCAGAAGATGAAAAAGAAACCTTATTTGAAACCATAGGCATGGGCGCCCTCAAATATTTCATTCTTAAAGTGGACCCTAAAAAGAATATGCTTTTCAACCCTGAGGAATCCATTGATTTTAACGGAAATACAGGGCCGTTTATTCAGTATACCCATGCACGTATCCGTTCCATTCTCAGAAAAGCTGAAGAGCGGAAAATTTATGCTGACGAGCTTGACATAACAAAAGTAAACCTTAGTAAAAAAGAGAAAGACTTACTGAAAACCCTTTACCAGTTTCCGGAAATAATAGATCAGGCTGCTGCGGCCATGAGCCCGGCACAAATTGCCAATTATACTTACGAGCTGGCCAAAGAGTTCAATCAGTTTTATCATGACTATTCGGTGCTCAACGAGCCCGACAAAGATGCTTCCCGCTTCAGGCTCAATCTTTCGGTTCTTACAGCAAGGGTGATTAAAACCGCCATGGGCCTGCTGGGGATCAACGTTCCAGACAGGATGTAAGATGCAAAAGCACTATTAAGGCTGGTTTGCCCCCACAGACCTGCTTTCTGCCATTAGAGAGTTCTTGTATGTGCTTAAGGAAATTCCCTCTGAATTTTCGAATGCCCGGTACAGAGAACTGACAGAGCCAAAGCCGGAGGATTCAGCCAGATGGTTGTTGGGGATCCCTGGATTTTCCCGGAGTTTTTTCTTGATGTATAGCACCCTGTAATGGTTTACATGGTTGCAGAAGTTGCGGTTGTATTGCTGGTTGATAAACCGCGAAACGTAGGTGCGGTTGGTCCCCAGCATACGGCTGATATCCCAGATCTTCAGATCAGGATTTTTAAATACTTCCTGGTCTTCAAAAAGTATTTCAAGTTCCTGCTGCAGCTTTTTCTCAGAGATGTCTTTTTGCTCCTGCTCTTCTTCGGCTTTGTCTTCGGCATTCAGTTCAATCTGAACCGAATTTTGTTTTATACCCAGCAACCCGATAAAAAACAACATGGAACTGAATACTATGGAAGGACCAGCCAGTGAATATTCGCCCGAAGCAAAGGCCTCCCTGCCCGTAATGGCAGCAGCAATGCTGGCCAGCGATGTAAGTGCAAGAGAGATGTTGAAAAACTGCACCCAGCGCAGGCGATACTGCTCGGTATTGGAATAAAATTCCTGGAGACGCTTATTATTCTTAACAATGAAAGTGAAGTTGGTATAAAGATAGTACAGAACCTGAACAACAAAAACACCCCTGCTGATATAATATACCCATAATAGATACAGCTGGGGGCCTCCCGCTACTTCGCCACCACCCATCACGTTTTTAATGAAATAATAATGCTCTTCTCTGCTTATCCAGACTATTCCTGCAGCATAAAAAACAAAAATAACTACAGGAGGCAACAGGAACTTTCCATGTGAAGCCCATGAAAAGGATGTTTCAGCAGTGAGCAGCCGAACATAAATATGGTACAGGGGATATACCGAAAGAGAAGCCAGGAGATAAAAGCTATCCATGTAATAATAGATGCCATAGTTGCCTGAAAAATAGAAAAAATGAGACAGGTAAAGCACCAGAGATGCGACCATGAATTTACCCAGAAACTGTTTTGGAGTATGTTTTCTGCCTGTGAAAAAGTGAAGTACAATAGTCCAGAAAAATGTAATGTATACCGGTGTAAGTAATAAGATCAGATTAAACATAACAGTCAGGTAGTTAGCAAAAACAGTGCTTTTCAGGCTATAAATTTACGAATCCTTTTTTACCTTTTGGAAAG
>SLIL01000151.1 GCA_007135645.1 Bacteroidales bacterium | reverse complement strand
TGCAAGGGTGAGGCCGCAAAGGAGATTTCTATTAATACAAATTGCTTATGAACGTTTTAAACTCATTAGGATGAAGTTTATTTTTTCAACAGTTTTTGCTGTTTTATTTCTGGTTCAGATTGCGCTGGGTTCGGATCATCTGCACCAGGTTGACCATATCAAAGATGTATCAGCACAGGAGATAGCCGCTGAGCTGGGTATCAACGTGCCTTACGGGGTTGCTTTTTACAAGATGACTTACCACACCACGGGCTCCGATGGTTTGCCCGATATTGCTTCGGGGCTGGTGGTGATCCCCGATGTTTCGGGGCACGATCCGTCACTGATCATTTACCATCATGGCACCTCCATAGCACCAGACAGGGTGCCATCGTCGCTCAATCTCGATTATGAAGCCTACACCTATATGGGGGGCATGGGCTTTGCCGTAATTGCACCCGACTACCTGGGTATGGGCGAATCGCGTGGGTTTCATCCTTATGTGCATAAAACCACCCTGGCTTCGGCATCTCTGGATATGCTTAAGGCTTTTTATGAATGGACAGACCAGGGAAATGGCCAGGTAGATGAAAAGTTGTTTATTACCGGGTATTCCCAGGGTGGGTTTGCCGGGATGGCAACCCATGAGCTGCTGGAGACCCATTACGGGGATGTTTATCCCGTAACGGCAGCTGCCCATCTGTCGGGCCCGTACAGCCTTTCGGGGGTGATGAGAGACCTGATGTTCAGTGAGCAGAATTACGATTATCCCGGGTTTATTCCCTATGCGATCATTGGTTTCCAGGAGGTTTACGGCGATCTGTATGATGACCTCTCTGAGATCTTTCGCGATATCTTTGTCCCACCCATTGCATCTTTTTCACAGGGCGAGATAAACCTTGCCGAGGTTACCCTGCTTATGATCTTACTCAATCAACAGGAGTTTGGCAACCGACATCCCGTTAACTTTTTCAATCCTGATCTGGTGCAGGCCATGAACGAAAACGAAGACCATTACCTCAACCAGCTTCTTTTTGAAAACGATACCTACCGCTGGGCGCCAGGTGCCCCAACCCGTATATGGTATTGCGACGGCGATAACATGGTGCCACCTCAGAATTCTGTGGTGGCTGCTGAGGCAATGATTGCCCTGGGGGCCTGGGACCTGCAATGGGAAAACCTGGGTTCAAATCTTGATCATGGAGATTGTGCTGTTCCGGCTATACTTGCCACCGTTGATTTTTTTAACAGTTTCCAGGAAACCAGCATCGATGCTATTTCTCAGGTGCCGGCAATCACAGTTTATCCCAATCCCGCATCTCAGCACATTCACCTGCAGGGAATCCCTGACGGTGCCATACTGCAAATACTGGATTTATCCGGAAGGGTCATCACAGAGGCCAGGCATTCCGGTTCCCTTTACGTGGGGCACCTTGCCAGGGGTGCTTACCTGCTGAGGATACAAACTTCCCAGTGGCGGCATACAGAAAAAATTTACCTGCAGTAAATGCCGGGTTTTAACCGATCAGGGTTAATCTATATTATGGGAATGTCCGGTTTTTTCATGGAGTTTTCCGGGTTTAAGGTATGTAGCTCTTTACTTGGGTATTTTCACATGAACACGGATAACGCGGATCAAACGGATTTATACGGATTTTCTCTATCAGTGACTATCCGTAAAATCCGCGTCATCCGCGTTCTGATAACAACACTACAAAAAATTTAAACAATGAAGCCAAACCATGACAATATGATTGACACACACGTGGATGATTGTTTGGAAAACCAGTTACATTCTCCCCCTCTCAGGGGATAGGGAGTATTGTGCTTTTCGAAGTGAACCCATAGCTCAAATCTTCACAATCTTATGCTTAATGGCATAAACTACCAGTTCGGCAGTGCTGTTGATTTTGAGCTTTTTCATGATGTTGGATTTGTGCGCTTCTACCGTGCGCACGCTGATGTGGAGGTTGTCGGCCAGCTGCTGGTTGGTCATCCCTTTGGTAATGGCCTGCAGGATCTCGGTTTCGCGTTCGGTAAGTTTGCCTGAGTATCCGTCTTTTTTACTTTTGCTCTTCAGGAAGCTTTCTATCAGGATCTCCGATACAAACCCTTTGCTGTAGTGTTCGCCTTTTACAACGGTTTGTATGGCCTCAATCAGCTGGCCGGGCTTGAAGTTCTTGGGTACATACGCCATGGCCCCGGCTTCAAACCCTGTTACAATCATATCCTCACTCACCGATGAGGAGTGGAGAACAATTTTGGCAGAAGGTTGTTCGGCAAGGATCTTTTTGGTAAGCTCAATGCCATCCATACCCGGCAGAATGACATCCAGTATCACCACATCGGGTTTTAACTCCTTGATCTTTTTATATGCTTCTTCGCCGGTATTTGCTACCCCAACCAGTTTTATTTCAGGAACTTTTGAGAATATCTGACGTGCTGCCAAAACAATCAGCTCGTGGTCGTCTACTATGATTACTTTTATTTTGTTCATCAGGAATAATTGTTTAAGTAATTGGCATCCTTGAGCTCGCTTTTCGGGCCCGGTTGCTCCGTTGGGACCTGTAAAACAATACCTGTTTTATGGCTTTTTTGCCGATGTTTATGCAGGCTTACTGCAGGTTTATGTGTAAAAAACTTTGGTTTGTTTTTAATTTATCCCGACAAATTTACGAAAAAATATTACAAAACAATAAAAACGTACGTGTAAATACGAATTAATTATCAATTTAGTATAGAAATATCGCTTAGGTTATTCGTACCTGAGCGATTCAATGGGATCCAGGCGTGATGCTTTGGCCGCAGGATAGTAGCCTGCCACCAGCCCCACGGCAAAACAGGAAACAACCCCTGAAATAATCCATAACCATGGCACAACAAAGGGATTCCCGATGATCAGGGAGATGGCATTGCCGGCAAACATGCCCAGCACAATACCAGCAATTCCGCCGATCTGACAAATAACAATGGCCTCAGCCAGAAACTGTTGTTTAATGGTTTTTTTGGTAGCACCCAGCGCTTTACGGATCCCTATTTCGCGGGTTCGTTCGGTAACGGATACAAGCATGATATTCATCAGCCCGATTGCAGCCCCCATGAGGGTAATAATCCCGATGACTGTTGCAGCACGGGTAACCAGTCCAAGATTTTCAATGAGCATCTGGGCAATGTTGTCGCTTTTGGCAATATCAAAACTCTGGGCTTCTTCGGGTCGTTGTCGTCTTACAACCCTGAACAATCCAGTTGCCTCACTGATGGCTGTTTCCAGGTCGGCAATATTGTGCGCGCTCACATTGATGGTGTAGTTCATGTTGGGCCTTGAGTATTGCTGGCGTGCCGCCACAATGGGTATGATCGCGCTCTGGTCGCCACTGAAGCCAATACTTGTACCTCTTTCTTTCAGCACACCTATAACCTGGTATCGCCGGTTGTTGATGGAAACGAACTGACCGAGCGAATTCTCACTCCCGGGAAAAAGGGTGTTCTCAATCCTTGAACCGATGATGACAACATTGGCACCGGTTTCCAGTTCATGGGGTGAAAAATTCCTTCCTTTCGATAGCTCGTATCCTGAGGTAGCAAGATAGTTTTCATCTGATCCGGTGATGCTGATGTTGGGATTGGTTTCACGGGAGCCAAAGCGAATGGTGGCAGTGCTGGTGCCCCAGACCGATAAGGATACATGGGCCGGAAAGCTAAAGTTGCTTTTAAAGGTCATGGCCTCCTCGAAGGTAATTCTCCTGAAGGACTGTGCACGCCTGGATCCCATTACCACCATTTCCTGGTTGCGGATGGAAAAACTGTTGGCACCCAGTCGTGAAAAGCTGGAGGTGATGGATGCTTTTATGGAATCGATGGAGGTTAATATCCCTACAACAGCCATGATCCCAAAAGCAATAATAAGCACCGTAAGAAAGGTGCGCAGTTTATGGCTGCGTATGGATGAAAGCGATACCTTGAAGTTTTCGAAGGCTACAATCTGATTCTTCATGAAAAGCTATAGTTTATCGCCATAGGCCAGATCGCCTGCATCGCCCAATCCGGGCACGATGTAGCCTTTGGCAGTAAGTTCGTCGTCAATTGCTCCCAACCACAGGGTAAAGTTACTGGTGGGCAGGTGTTTTTTTACGTATTCTACTCCTTCCACACTCCCCAGGATAGAGACAATATGGGTGTGTTTTGGTTTGCCTTTGGATAATAATTCTTTGTATGTAAGCACCATAGATCCTCCTGTTGCAAGCATCGGATCAGAAAGGATCAGCACCTTATCGTCGAGCGAAGGGCAGGAGGCGTATTCTACCTGTATTGTGAAGGAACCGTTCTTGTGATGTTTGCGGTAGGCAGAAATAAAAGCGTTTTCTGCCCGGTCAAAAATATTCAGTATGCCATTGTGCATGGGAAGGCCTGCCCGCAATATGGTGGCCACAACCGGTTGTGACTTTAAAACCTTGCAATTTGCTTCACCCAGGGGAGTGATCACCTCCTTGTCTTCCCATTCCAGATGTTTGCTGATCTCATAGGCAAAGATCTCTCCCAGGCGCTCCATGTTTTTTCTGAACCGCAGGCTGTCTTTCTGAATCTCGACATCCCTTACTTCTGCAATGTACTGATTCAGTATCGAGTTTTGGTTTCCCAATTGGTGTAACATAATTGTAAAATTAAGGATTTATCTGATTTGAGTAAGTGTTTCCCGCAAAAAAAAGTAAAAATTGGGGATGTATTTAAAGAGCACAGGGAAATTGTTTTTTTCTACCTGTAAATATACACATTCTTTTGATCCGAAACCGGCATAAAACCGGGCAAGGCTTTGCTGGTTTGATCCCTCAAAATCAAGGGTGAGGTCTTGCTGGGAATGATCCTGTATGTATTGATCAATAAGGGCTGTCATTGCACCATTTTGCCTGGCATGGGGGGTGGTGCCCGAAAAAATCAGGATGGACTTCCTGTGGCTTCTAAAGAATACAATTCCTGCACAAAAGGTGTTTTCCCTGGAATAAGCGCTGTAAATCTCCGTATTACCACGATACAGGCCCGAGTGGATCAGGTGTTTCAGGGTGTTGTAGTGGCTTTCACCCAGGTTGTAGATCTTCTTGCCCCGGTTTTGCCTGAAGCTTTCAATAATGGGCATGGGGTCGTCATTCCTGGTAACAAACACCTTGTATTTAGCTGCCTTGCCAAGATTTCTCAGGGTTTGCTTGCTGTAATTATTTCGTAATTGTTCGTAGGGAGATATCAGATCAAGCTCGTAGGTAATGTTGGCTTTGGTTTTAAGATGGGGGAGCTCGCCGGCAGAATTAAAGGTATTCAGATTAATGTTGATGTAGCGAAAAAAACGAGGGATGGCGTTAATAAACTCGGAGATCAGTATCTGGCTGACCGGCTTTGGGGAGAAAACTCCCAATTGCTGCACGAACACCGGTTGAATAACATAGTGTATGCCCGCTTTTTTCTTTGCAGGAAGGGGCATTACCGCTTCATAATCATCCAAAATCAGGGCATCCCAGCCCGGAGTAACCTGGTTAAGATAAAAGGAATAGGGATAGATAATGCCATTGAGCGATTGGTCAATGCATTGATCCCATTTGTCAAAATCAATTTCGTGATGCGGGATATATCTGATCATAGCATAAAGTTAAAGAACAATTACTCAACAACGGATGCATTGCCTTGTTTGTTGGTTGCATACTCTAACATCTGGATGTAAACATGGTACCATCCTGCCCATTCATCCTTATTGTTCAGGGTATCGTTGTGCCACAGCGAAATGAAAGTGCCTTCCACCCGTTTTACTTCATCCATGATCTGTTGAATTTTTTTCAGCGCCTCTGCAGGCTTTAGCTTCATGTAATCTCTCAAGGTGCCGTCCATAACCTGGGTGGGAAAGATCTGCAGCTTTGTTTCTGTTTCCATGGACAAGTCATAAAAGTAGAAAGACGAACAGGTGCCAGCCCTGAAACCTGTGTGAGAAGCAAAGCCCATGGAGAATTCCTTTTTTATGCCATGCTTGATCAGCTGCTGATAGGTGTGTGGCAGTTCAAATTTGAGAAAATGCTGCCGGCTTTTTTCAATGGGCATATTCAGGATCCCCGACAAAATACTGATCTCCTCTGCGAGCCTTGCCGGTCTGTGATTGGAGGCGTATGAAGGGTGAATTCCTGTTTCGGCATAATCGCCAATGGTTTTCACAAGGCTGGTAAAGGCCGGCGAATGGATGGAGATGTTCCTGTCTTTGGGCCCCAGGCGCGAACACAGAAAAAAGTAAACCGGGTTGAGCTTGTATTTTCGTTGCAATTGCAGTTGCAGGTCATAGGTATCGAACGGATCGGGCTTGCTACCGTTGATCACAGCAATGCGGTAGACAAGGTTTTTTCGGTTCAGGAGCAAAATGTCCTTTAAAAACAAAAGGATGGTACGGGCAAATCCTTTGGCTTTGTAGGCATAGGCCACGTCAATGTCGTAAGTGGGGATAAATGTAAATTGTTTTTCTCTTTTTTTGATAAAGGGGAAAAGGGTAGTGAGTTTTTCTGCCAGGTTCATGGCGTTGATGTCCACAACCGGTTTTTCCAGAAAGCCGTGCTGATAGGCAAAGCTCTGATCGGCCTCAAAGCGGCCATGCCGGTCTTCGAGGAAGGGGAGGTATTCTTCATAGCGACTCAGCTGATAAAAGGCCGAAGAAAAAATATCGTAGCCCAGATCGCACCGCACGTCATCCCTTGTATTGGGAAAGAGCAGGGGAACATCGTCCTGCATGATAAAGTTGGGCTGAAAATCCTTCACTCCTTTTTGAAGCAGGAAGCCCGATGGAAATATTTTCAGGGAGGTGCCTGGCAGGTCACGGTCAGAATAATTGATTCTGCAACCCCGGTAGTTGAGGAAGTCTTCTGCCGAGTTGGTGATGTTGTATTCAAAACCACATATGTCTTTGAGCAGGGTTTTTACTATGTAATGAACCCTGTTGTTGATTTTTGGGGTAAAAAGAAGGATCATGTGCTGTTTTTACAAATCAACGGTAAAGATAACAAGATATTTACAGCATCCCCTCATCGGCAAAGCTGAAATAGGTGTCGCCCGCTATAATTATATGATCCAGCACCGGGAGATCCAGGAAAGCCCCGGCATTTTTGCATTTTTCAGTGATCTGCTTGTCTTTGTTGCTGGGCGTTCTGCTGCCGCTGGGATGATTGTGGCATAGAATCACTGATGCGGCGTTGTCTTCCAGTGCCACTTTGAATATTTTCTTGGGATCGGCCACTGTTCCTGCCTGGCTTCCTTCGCTTATACGATGTGTTCGACTGATCATATTCCCTCTGTTTAAGGTAATGATCCAGAACTCTTCGTAGTTATTGTCGCTCAATAGGGGGTGCATAAGCTCAAAAGCATCCCTGCTTGAGATGATCTTCTTCTTCTCCAGGCTGTCTTTAAGCCTTCTTCTGCGCCCTATTTCCAGGGCAGCAGCAATATTTATGGCTTTTGCCTCACCTATTCCTTTAAATTTTATCAATTCTTTGATACTCAGGCGGGATAATTGTGAGAAACTATTACTGGCTGTTGCATAGATCTGCCTGGCCAGATCAACGGCAGAGAGCTCTCTTGTTCCTGAGCCAATGAGGATCGCCAGTAATTCAACATCGCTCAGTGCAGCGGGTGATTTGGCGAGCATCTTTTCACGGGGCCTTTCATCTTCGGCCCATGACTTGATACTGTTAAAGTTCTTTTTGAAGACTGCCTCGGGTTGTTCATTCATAAATTATAGGTTTTAAGCTAATTTAATGAAAAACCGGCACAAAAAAAAGGCTTTTGTTTTCAAAAGCCTTTTTTGAAGTAGCCCGTAGGGGATTCGAACCCCTGCTACCAGGATGAAAACCTGGCGTCCTAACCCCTAGACGAACGGGCCATTATGGATTTGCACCGCGAAAATAATAAACTTTTCATAATTACAGACGGTGCAATATTTTAATTAGAGCTTGTTAACGTAAAGTGTAAGCTTCGATTTAAGGTTGGAAGCCTTATTCTTATGGATAACATTTTTCTTGGCCAGCCTGTCGAGCAAAGAAACAACTTTAGGCAAATTCTCCTGTGCAGTTTTCTTGTCGGCAGTGTTTCTGAGTCTTCTTACTGCGTTACGGGTAGTTTTTGCATAATAGCGGTTGCGAAGCCTTTTGGCATTGTTTGACCGTATTCTTTTTAAAGCTGATTTGTGATTGGCCATAATAAATATATCTTGTAATTCCTGTTATAATTTAAATTTCTTTTATTAGTGTAGCCCGTAGGGGATTCGAACCCCTGCTACAAGGATGAAAACCTTGCGTCCTAACCCCTAGACGAACGGGCCTTGCAAAAAGGAGTGCAAATTTAAAACATTTTTTTTTACTGACAAAAACATTTTGAAATAATTTTTTTCAAACCTCTAAACCTTTTGTTTTATTTGATGTTTGGCTAATAAAAAGAGTCTTATTACTCTTTGTTTTATATCTTTGTATTGCAATTATTTTTTCAGCAAAAAGCGAGTCGCAAATTAAGAGAATTTCATGATACAAAATGAACTGAGCAAAGCATTAAAACATTCTTTTTAAAAAATCTCTGAAATAATTTAAAAATATGAAACTCAGATGTGCTTTGCTCGTATTATTTTTAAGCATGAATTAATTTTTTCATATATTTGTGCAGCTTTTACGGTATTGATAAATAAAAACAAAGCAAATTTAACTCACTCAACGGAGACTAATCTTAATGTAAATTGAAAACTATGAAGAACTTAAAACTTTTAGCTGTATTGCTTATTACGGCAGCTTTTTTAGGCAGTTGTGGATTGAACAAGATGATCAGGGATTATGGTGAAGGCGTAACCTATTCACCCGAAGTCAACCCACTAGAAAACCATGGCGGTAACGTAGCCGTAAACGTAAGTGGCCGGGTTAGTGAAAGGTATTTCCACCGCCGTGCCAAGTTAGAAATCACACCTGTATTAGTACATGAAGGCGGTGAAACAACATTGAGTACAGTTTACTTAAGAGGTGACAGGACTACTGGTCAGGGAACTGTTGTTAATCGCGATGCGCCCACTAACTTCTCCATTGCCGACGTTGTTGCCTTTGAAGAAGGAATGGAAGCTTCTGAACTGTTTATCAGAGCTCGCGTATACAGAGAAGGAAGGGAAGATGATGTAACCGTTTTGCCGGAAAGAAAAGTAGCAGACGGGGTTATCAATACTTCTCAAAGAATCAAGCACAGCTATGATCTGGCAACTGCTGCCCATGGCTACGAGAAGGTTACAACCGTTAGTGTTGAAGCCAATATCTATTTCGAATATATGAGGCACAACATCAACTGGAGATTGCCTCTGAACAGAAAGCAAGAGAATCAGGATAAAATCCAGAAACTCAGAGAGCATCTGAAGCTGGGCTGGCAATTCCAATCCATTGAAGTAAATGCATGGGCTTCTCCTGAAGGTGAAGTAGCATTTAACGAAAAGCTTTCTGAAAATCGTGCCAGGTCTACCGAAACCTATCTCAACAACCTTTTCCGCACCCTGGAAAGAGAACTGGGTGAGTCTATTGAAAGGCCCGACCTGAAAGTTACTGCCAAAGGAGAAGATTTTGACGGATTCATGAGAGTGCT
>SLIL01000162.1 GCA_007135645.1 Bacteroidales bacterium | reverse complement strand
GCATCCCGACATCAACAGGGCATGCGAATACGGTCCATGGCTGGCTAACGACAATAAAACGCTCTATTTTTCGGCAATAGATCAGGATAACCACAGAGACGGATATAACCTGTTTGTCTCGACCGAAACCATTGAAGGGATTTGGAGTGTACCCCGGTTAATCTCTTCGGTTGCATCCGGAGAAACGCTCATCAATCCGCGAATTGCAGGTGAATATTTGTATTTCTTAATGCAAACCGAAGGAAGGAGAGAAACAGAGGGATCGGTTTTCAGGATTCCACTACCCCAGGACTACAGCCCGGTGCAGGTATTTCAATACAAGGGTATTGTCAGAGATGCTCTCAACAATATGCCCCTGGAAGCTGAGATCAGGGTGCTGGAGCCGTTAACTTTCAATACAAAAGGAACCTATTTGAGCGATCAGCAGACGGGAACATTCAGCATCCCCCTGCCCGATCATGCAGCATATATGGTTGAAGTGACAAAAGAAGGATACTCCACAGGCAGCTATTTCCTTGATTTTACTGGTGATAAAAAAATCAAAGGACCTGAAAACATTGGCCTTTTCAATCGCACAGAATTAACAATCCGCATGCTGAACGCCAGGTACCAGGAGCCAGTGGATGCCCTGATCCAGGCCCGCCGAATTACCAGTAACAGGCAGGGTTCCAACGGTGATCCGGCTGGAGAAAGAATTCAACCGCAAAGAACGGATACCGGAATTTATTCCATTTCACTCCCCGTGGGAGAAAAATACCAGCTCATTGTCCAGAAAGAGCACTACCACCGACTTGAGCTCCCCATAGATATTTCTGGTGATGTTATGTTTTCATCTATTCATAAGAAACTGATCCTTACACCTCAAACCTCCAGAATAGCCCTATCGGTAATGAATGATGATACCGGCGAAGCAGTTGATGCTGAAGTATGGTTTGTAAATACGAGCCGTGATTATCGTAAGCGCGCCGATGCGGATCCCGGCCAGCCCGGAAGATACACCGGCAACCTGCATCATGGAGAAACTTATGATATCGTAGTGACAGGCCCGGAGGGATATGCTTTTCACAGTCAAACCCTCCGCTATGGCGAAGAACTTTCGGGTCAGCAGTCTCTGGAGCTTGATATCCGTCTCATTCCCCTGAAGGCCGGGCGTGTGACAAAACTCAACAATATTTTATTCGCCGAAAATTCAGCTAATCTGTTGCGAAGTTCCTTCTCTGAGCTGGACCGGCTGGCAGACCTGATGAAAGTTCATGCCGCCATGAACATTGAAATCCTGGTAAGCAAACCCGAGGGTAATAGCAAGGCCCATTCAGCCCGAACTGCTGACAGACAGGCCGAGGCAATCATGAACTACCTTTCAGAAAAAGGAATTGACCCTGACAGGATAACTTATCGTGGCAGGGCAATACCCGCCGGTGAAGAAGGAACAGGTCCGGCGGAAGACGCTGAAAGAAGTGTAAGGTTCAAAATTAAAGCAATGTAAAAAAGTGAATACAGTCAACTCACATATGAACAGTAAACGATATATCATTCATCTGGCGTTCACGGTTTTGTTTGTGATCCTGTTCCTTGGAGAATCATGGTCACAAAGGGGAAGGTATGCTGGCATAATGGAAGAGGTGAACCAGGTGTCTCCCCAGGAAGCATTTTTCATGTTTCAGCAATACCAGCAAGGCAATCCCGGTTTTACCAATACCTATCTGCAGATGGGCAACCTGGCCGAAAAGATCGTTGAATCGCTGGACCCGATAGCAGATTTTCACAGGGCTCAGCACTGGGCAAAAATAGCTCTGAACAACTACAGAGAGTTTACAAACCGGTTTCAGGAAAACGAGGTTAGCAGAAACCTCACCTTGTATGAGAATATAGCATTTGGTGCAGATCAGGTAAGGCTTACGGATGATTTTGTGCTGGCATGGGCAAGGAATCGGGCTGCATTCAGTCAGAATTATCTGGATACCACCTCACTGATCCATGATCAGATCCAGCGTGCCTGGAACCATTACAACAGCTGCATCCTTGGTTTCAGGGAGATCAGTGCCCGGTTTGAACGTTTTAATGACATCCTGCTCAGGGCCAATCCCGAACTTGCTGGCAAGATCAGCAGGATACAGGAAGATTTCAACATTTCACTGAGTGCTGTGCGACAATTTTCCGATCTCACAAGATCGTTTTCAGTAGAGATGCAGCAACCGGTATTTTTACTTAAACCCATTTCCACCCACCGTATTGAAGGGCTCAGCCACAGCGGATTCCTCCGGGATACCGTGTTGCTTTGGGATTTTGGCTCTCTGGCCGAAGAGTTTAAGTACCGTTACGAAAACCATATCCAACCTCTGAGGCAAGACCTTTCCAGACTTTATACTTCTTATCAACAAAACACCTCGTTACTTACCACCGGCTCCGGTTCGCCCGAACCTCTAAAACAATACAAGGATGTTTTAGCCAGACTGGCAGAACACGATCCCAATTCACTTGCCGCGGATCTGATAAAATACCTCAATTCCAGGGAACAACTCCTTTTTCAAACCCTGCACGAATTTAATGACCCGGAAAATCTCCTGTCTGAATCCCTTAACCCCAGGTTAAGATATTACTATACACTCTCGCACAAATATCTCAATGCAGTGGAGGCACTGCAAAGCTTTACACAAGCCATCAATCAGGAAAGAGTATCACGGTTTGAAACTTTCTGGCAGGAGCATTTTAACGGGATACGCGGAATTCATGCATTTTCGGATGAACAGGAGCGATTCCTGCTGGATGTGTTTACCAACAACCTGGATAACCTGAAAACATTCCTGGAGAATGTTTCGGAAAAAGATTCTCTCCCCCCGGCATTTGCTTCAGGCCGGAGGAATATCTCTGTTCCCTTGTTCCCTGTAAGCCAGGATCATCCCCGGTATGACCGAATGAACCACATTACCGAACATGTGAAGCTCAATAAAAGGAAAAACCCGGTTTATGCGGCAGGTTACATTAAACGCCGCAATGACAACATGGCTTTTGTTGCTTCCATTTCTGATGATAAAACGGTAAACTGGATCACCGAGATCGGTGGCCGGGCACAAAGAGACCAAACCATTATGCAGTTTCATACTTACAAGGAAGGTTCCCTGACCGTTGTTTCAACACCACAGCCCATGGAGGCCAGAACAGCTGATGAGCTCCTGCGCGATTACAATTACCAAAGCACCCTTGTGCACACCAATGCAGAAGGAAGAATTAAATGGAGCAGGCAGCTTCGCAGCAACCTCAACCCTTTCTTTCTTGGCTACGATGATATCCCGGGCAATACCTTCATTGGCCTTGGCAGAAAAGATATGCTTCAGAATAATGTTTTCTCGGGGATCATGATCAACAAGATCGACTCTGCAGGCACCATCCTGTGGGAACGCACCCTTGACATAAAAGGAAATATACAGGGGATAAAAAGAAGTGGTGACCAGTTGCTGGTATTTTTTAATTACCAGAGCTACAATGCCGGATCAGGTGAAGTAAGGGCAGGCAATGACAACGATTTTGGCCTGCTCGTGGTGAAAATTGCGGCTGACAGTGGGCAGGTTATCAACATGCACCCCATTTCCCTTCCACGCAATTATTATATCGAACATGTTTTTCAGCCCTCTGCAACCGAATTCAACCTGGTGGGTTATGTGGGCAAACCGGGAAACAGACAAGGAGAACTGGTATATCTTCTTCTTGACCATAACGGCGATGTGATCCTGACCAATATGGATTAATGCCCATTCTGCTTCCATGCAAGAAAAAACGCCATCCTTATTTTTAATCAATCTTTGTATAAATTAGAAGCCCTGACTGACTTTTTCATAGGAAAGGGCTCAATTTTTCTTATTTTCGGAGCCGAAGAAAACAAATAATTTCAACTATACAATTCAAACAACACCATACACAACACAAACAACACCATACCTTCATGAACAACGAAAACGGGAAAAACCCATTACAACCCATACCTGTTTCAGCTGCTGTAGATCGCAGGGGATTTATTAAGATCGGGGCTTTGCTCGGTGGTGGGGCCTTACTGTCGGGGATGCTACCGGGCTGTCTGGACCGGCAGGGCGATGCATTGGCTGAGATCGTGGAGATCGACGGCGATACCCTTGTGATCAGGGCTGCATGCCCGGGTCATAATTGCGGGGGCAGGTGTGTACTGAAGCTTTATGTAAACAGTAATGGAAACATCGAACGGATAGAAACTGATGATCGTCCTGGCGACACCCTGGAAGACCCACAGCTTCGGGCATGTATCCGCGGAAGGGCCTACCGGCGCAGGCAGGACCATCCCGACCGGTTAAAGTACCCCATGAAACGGACAGGAAAAAGAGGGGAAGGGAAATTTGAACGCATTTCGTGGGATGAAGCACTGGATCTACTGGCATCAGAGATCAACAGGATAAAAGACAAATACGGAAACTCGGCTATCCTGGTCCCTTACGGAACCGGAAGTTACAACCAGATCAACGGACGCCAGACAGCCGCCCGCCTCATGAACCTCTACGGAGGCTCACTGGGGTATTACAACAGCTATAGCTGGGCTTGCATTTCCCGGGCTACTCCCTATGTATATGGCACTTCTGTAACCGGCAATCAGCGACAGGACTGGGTGAACAGCAAATACATCATCATGTGGGGGTGGAACCCCGCAGAAATGCGCGACGGGACCAACAGCGAATTCTTCATCAAAAAAGCCCGTGAAAATGGTGCTAAGGTGGTGTGTATCGACCCGCGCATGAGCATGAGTGCCGTAGCCCTGTCCGATGAATGGATCCCCATAAGGCCCGGCACCGATGTGGCCATGATGAGCGCCATGGCCTATACCATTATTACAGAAGAGCTGCACGACAAGGCGTTCATCGACAAATACTGCGTGGGGTTTGATGCAACACAAATGCCACCGGGCTGTGAAAACGAGGAAAGCTACCACGACTACATCATGGGCACCCGTGATGGCATCCCTAAAACCCCGGAATGGGCAGAAGAAATAACCAGCGTTGAAGCCAATACCATACGCCGGATAGCACGGGAGTATGCTACCCAAAAACCTTCGGTACTTTACCAGGGCTATGGCATGCAGCGCCGTGCCTATGGCGAGCAGGTGGTCATTGCCGGGTGCATATTACCGGCCATTACCGGCAATGTAGGTATCCCAGGAGGGTGGGCCGGAGGGCTGGCACTTCAGGCCGATGATGGCGGACCTTTCTGGAATGTGTTCCCCACAGGGAGAAACCCTGTTACCACTTCCATACCCGTATTTCTATGGACAGAAGCCATCCTGCGAGGCACTGAAATGGGACCTGAAGAGGGTGTTCGGGGTGCAGAAAAGCTGGACAACAATATCAAACTCATCTGGAATGTAGCTTCCAACATCCTTATCAACCAGCACGCCGACACCAACCGCTCGGCAAAGATCCTGCGCGACACTTCCATGGTGGAATTCATTGCCGTGCAGGACCAGTTCATGACCCCCACGGCTAAATTTGCCGATCTGATCCTGCCTGTTTGCACCCAACTGGAAACATGGGGGTTGCAAGACGGTTGGAAGTATGGCGATGAGGTGATCATTGCACCCCAGATCAAAAAGCCTCCCTTCGAAACCAAAAGCGATTACCAGATCTGCGCCGAACTGGCACAACGGTTTGGGTTGAAGCAGGAATTTACCCTGGGGCGGAGTGAGCGCGACTGGATAGAATGGGCCGTGGAACGCTATAAAAACAGCCGCTTCCCTGACATCCCCGATCTGGATACCCTTGAAAAAGAGAATACCGGCCTCTATGCCAAACCGGTTAAGAAACCTGCAGTGGCATTTGCGTCGTTCAGGGAAGATCCGTCTCAAAATCCCTTAAGAACACCCAGCGGAAAAATCGAGATCTTTTCCAAAACCCTTTTTGATATGGGTAAGCCCGATACCATTCCGGCAGTGCCCAAATACATCCAGGAGTGGGAAAGCCCCTTTGGAGAAGAAGCCAAACGTTTTCCCCTGCAGGCACTGGGCCACCACTATATGTCGAGGGTACACTCCACACACGATGGCATCGACTGGCTGGAAGAGGCATTTCCGCAACGGGTATTCATCAATCCCATTGATGCCGAAAAGCGGGGCATTAAAAATGGTGATGAGGTGCTGGTTTACAACGACCGGGGGAAAATTAAAATTCCCTGCCGGATCACACCCAAGATCATGCCCGGCGTAGTAAATATTCCCCAGGGAGCATGGTGGCAACCCGATAAGGATGGTATTGACCGGCGTGGGAATATCAACGTGCTTACATCGCACAAATGGACACCTTTGGCTTTTGGCAATGCGCAGCATACGATTATGGTGGAAGTGGTTGGGGGGGCATGAGTTATTGGGTTATTGGGTTATTGGGTTATTGGGTTATTGGGTTATTGGGTTATTGGTTATTGGTTATTCGGTTATTTATGATTTTTGATTTTTGAATTAGGATTTTTGATTGAGCTGCAGAGCAGCGAAAATATTTGTAGCAGATAATATTTTGTAGCAGATTTTCTTGAAATACAACACATAAGCAGATAAAACTATGAAGTGGGCTTTTTATTTTGATGCATCGCAATGCTCGGGTTGCAAGACCTGCCAGGTGGCCTGTAAGGACAAGCACAACCTGCCGGTGGGGTTGCGATGGAGAAACGTTTATGAAATTGCAGGGGGGCAATGGCACCGGAAGGGGGACAAAAACTGGATCTCCGGGGTGCATTCCTACAATATCTCCCTTTCGTGCAACCATTGCGAAGAACCCATCTGCATGAAGAAATGCCCAAACAAGGCTATCTACAAAAAGGAGGACGGGCTTGTGCTCATCGACGAAAAACGATGCATGGGTTGCGAATACTGTAAATGGGCATGCCCTTACGGAGCACTGCACCTGCATCCTGCAACCGGAAAAATGACCAAATGCACCTTCTGTAACGACTACATCCAGAAGGGAATGCTTCCTTCCTGTGTAACCTCCTGCCCCATGCGGGTGCTGGAAGCCGGTGACCTTGAGAAACTGAAAGCAAAACCGGGTATCAATAACCAGACCTGGCCCCTTCCCCCGGAAAACATTACAAAGCCTGCACTGGCAATACAACCGCACAAGTCGGCAACCCAAAAAGTAAAATGGAAAATCATCAACAGAGAGGAGGTGAGAAATGATTAACGCTGAATGGTCGCTGGTATTCTTTACCTTATTGGGGCAGTTTTCAACCGGAGTATTGCTTTGCGCCTTTGTTTTCAATTTATTTCCCGGTACTACCGGTGCAAGCGCAGAAAAAATCACCCGCTCAGCGGCAAAGGCTGCCTTTGTTCTAATGGCCATAGCATTGGCCCTCTCATTCCTGCACCTCTCCTCTCCCCTGTCGGCTATTTACGCACTCAGCAACCTGCAGGATTCATGGCTCAGCAGGGAGATCCTGATGGCTTCCACCTATGCTTTCCTTGCTTTTTTACTCCTTTTACAAACCCTTTATCGCCCCGGAAACCAGCTACTGCAAAAAATCCTGCTGCCTGTTACAGTTCTGGCGGGACTGGCAATGGTTTACACCATGGCCCGCTTGTATATGATTGAAACAGTGCCCGTCTGGAACACCCCGAAAACACTGGTTTCTTTCTATGCAAGTGTCTTGCTTGCCGGCTCTGCTATCTTCATGGTCATCTTCTCAAAAGATCAGGAAAAAACGACGGTACAGGCACCAAAAAAACCTGCATCTATTCTTTTGATCATGACCGCCGGATTGTTTCTGAAATTGTTTACCCTGGTAATACCATACAGAGGAATTGCAGAAGCGAACACAGGGTTCGCTGTAACTATAACCGGCGGACCGTGGATGTTGATTCACTGGGCATTGCTGGCTTTGGGGGCACTTCTTGCCATTGTCAATCTGCAAAAGCAAAGAACCAGCAAGGTAGTCAGTGGTTATTATGTATCGGCCCTGTTGTGTTTTGTTCTGGCAGAGATCATTGCCAGGGCAGATTTTTATGCGTCTTTTTTCAGGATCGGTATTTAGTGCCTGCAAGAAAACGCCAATTGCGGCGTTGGGCTTGCCTTCAAAACAATCATTTACGAAAAGTAAACTCCTGTTTTTCAGTCTTCGCCCGCCTTGCACTTGACGCTTTCTTATCAGGCACATGAGAAAAATGTGAGTTTTCGTGCTGACACTATTTAGAAGGAGATTGCAGAACCGCATTTCAGTAGTACGATTTAAGGCTCATACCCTTGAAAATGGCGTTGTTCAACAATTTCGTTGATTCTGCGTTTTGCGAAATCGCGATGGGTTTGCTGATTTTCACTGTGGGATTGCTCCAGAAACATCCGGAAATGGCTCAGGGCAGGGGCTTTGTCTTCGTAAAAGTCGTAAAAATTTAAGGCCAGGTAAAAGGTGATCATTGGATTTTGCGAGAAATTTCGCGTCATCTGAAGCCAACGGATAGACTCCTGGTACTGGCCCGTTTCATAAAGATTGATGCCTGCCTGCAGGGCAAATGGATTAAAGTTTGCACTTAAACAGGAAATCGCGGCCAGGTGAAAATACGGTTGTGCCTCGTGTTTCTTATCCCTTGCAGCCAGGATTTTACCTTTGTAAAAATAAACGTCTTCCCCCACAAACCCGTTATCAATCAGGTAATCAATCCAGAATTCGGCCCTATCGATGCTATCCATATTGAACAGGGCAAACCCTTTGAGCTTCATGATTTGAGGTGTGGTATCACCTTGCTGGGTTAAAAATTCTGCATTTTCCAGCACCGTTTCATATTCTCGTCCCCGATAAGAAAGGATCACTTTTTGTCGTCGAAATCCAAGGTTCTCCGGGGCTATTTTAATTCCTCTGTCCAGTATCCAGCTGGCTCGCTGATGAAAGTCAAGTTTTACCAGCACATCTACCCACTCGGCAATGATGATCTGGTTAAGCGTATCCAGGCGATGAGCCTTGGAAAAATTCCCTTCAGCAGCCGGGAGCTGATTCATGGCATTAAAGGCCCGTGCAAGACGGTGCGGGTAAACGGGATTATCGGGATACCGGTTTCCAAGTTTTATCAGATACCTCACAGCTTCCATATAATCCCGCTGCTGCACGGCAATCTGGGTCAGCAGGTTCTTTGCACGGGTAGCAAAAAGCGAGTCATCTTCCCATTTCAGAAGACTATCGCGCGCCTGGCTTAACCTGCCGGCATGAAACAGGGTTGTTGCATACAACCATGAATGCTCTTTGTAATATTCACCTACCTGGTGCAATGAGTCAATATAATTCAATACCCCAATATGATTCTCCGATGTAATAAGATCTTTCAGAACAATGGAGGGTTCCGTTTCAGCATCCTGGCCAACAGCCTTAAAGATGCTCATGGCAATGAACAACGTGCTCAAAAGCAGAATAGCAGTTCCTTTTCGCATACGCTTGTGGTAAATAGGTTAGGTTTTACAGATAGTTGCAGACATCCAGCATCTCGGGTTTTTCAATGAGGTACAATGAGCCATCAACCTGATAAAAAAAGTCCAGGACAAACTTACAACTATTTTTTTAGTTATAAAACTAATTTTATAAAAGTTTATTGTGGGATTGAAATTTATTTCTTTGTTGTCCGGTAAATCAAAAATATCGAACCAATTGCAATATAAGATTTGGATTTGCCG
>SLIL01000255.1 GCA_007135645.1 Bacteroidales bacterium | reverse complement strand
GTCTGGATGATCTTTCTGCTGAGTTCATAATCGGCACGCTTCACCAGTCCTTCGGTGATCATCAGCAAACTAAGCCTTCCGGCAGGTTCCATAAAAGATTGCTTCAGCTCTTGTCTTTTGGAGCTTTTGGTCATTGCCCAGAGGGAGGTATCCATGATCTTTGCTGAAAGATGATCCAGTATCCTCAGGCCTATATCCTGATCGTATCGCGAGATGTAGTAGATGTATAACGATACATTATCCCGCACCTTTGCCATGGGGTCAGACATGGCTTCCCACAGCAGTGCAAATGGGGAATTCTCCCCTTCGTATAGGTTTCGTGAATAGACCGAAGAGCGGAATATCTCATAAATGGTATGCATGGCTACTTTTCGGATGGCGATTACCGGGGCAAGTTCAGAGGTAAGTTCTTTGCATTGCATGGTGAGTTGCCTTACCTCTTCCTTTGGCAACATTTTTTTCCCTTTCGCACCTTGCTCAATAAGCTGCTCTTTTTCTTCCAGTTGTGCCACAACAGGCAACAGCTCTTCCTTCTGGTATTGAAGCAGCTGCTTGATGATCCTGCACACCTCATCGTATCGTTCGGATATGAGGCCCGAGAGGGTTTCCATGACCAGTGCCGGGGCACCCCATGCATTGCTCACCGACAGCTGGATCAGTACGGAAGGATCTCCTCCGGTGCGTTCATAATCCATGGTGAGGGCATGGCGCAAAGCCCCATTGATCACTGCATATCCTTTCATCCCGGCAAGTTCTTTTTCAAACCGGTGCGCAGGAATGGGCAATCCGCCTGATAGCTCTGCTGTTTCCTCTTCAATGAATACACGTGCATACATGTATTCGTGAAACCGTTCATAAACAAACCGCAACTCCTCATGAAGCCCTGCCTTTTCAACCCTGAGGATACCCTGCTCAAACAAGGCTTTTACATTTTTATCCCAGCTAAAAGTCTCATCTGCAAAAAGCTTTCTGGCCAGTTCATTGAGGGGGTCGCTTTCGTCTTCATAAGCCATATACAGCTTGCTGAGCCTTATGGCGTCCCACCTGAATTTGCGCAAAAACCGGGTAAACTGCTCCAGTATAAAAAGTTCACGGGCAGCCTCGCTTCCACCACTGAGCATTTGGGTGCGGGCAGTAAAGAGGCTGATGGAGTCGAGGTCACGTGCTGTTTTCGGGAGATGGTTCCCCTGGTAAATGCCGGAAGCCACTTTCAAAACAAGGGGATCCTCAAGCCTTACCCGCAAGGAGGTATAGCCAGGCTCCTGCAATGTTTCCGGGGGTGTTTTAAGATCATACCGGGCAGCATATTTGGGGTAAGCCTCCATAAGCTCGGCAGGAGAAAACCCTTTAAGTGAAAGGTTCCCGGTTTGCTTTCCATGGTAAAAATCATTTAAAGTAAAATAGAGCGGCAGATTAAGGCCCTGCTCTTCATTGCGCATGGCTTCTTCCCAGGTATAGGTGCGGCAGGAAACAAGGATATGAAAGCGGTGCAGCTCTTTTTTTACCAGCAGTGCATCGATATCGCGCAGCAGGCTCAGTGGCCCCTGGCTGTTGCGATCGTTGTTGTAAGTAATGCACTCGTTCAGGGCATCAAAAAGGATGAACACCTGCTTGTTGTTTTGTTCAGCAAAATCATTGAGCCGCTTCAGGGTTTTATCCTGAGGTGACTTTTCCTCCTGAAACAGCTTGCCCAGCTTTGCTTCAAGGCTCAGATGGGTAAACAGCTTGCAGTTGAAAGTGATCACCGGGCACCCCTGCTCAAGGTATAGTTCAGAAAGCCTGCAGATCAGGTTTGTTTTACCTGCACCGGCACCGCCCAGCAGCACAAATGCCCGTTTAGAACCTTCATTCATAAAGGCGCCCCATGCATCCATGATCTCCTTGCGGTCCACATAGAGTGCCGGGTCGTATTTTTCTGCCTTCATACTGAAGAGAAACCGGGAAGTTTGTTCGTTTATTCTTTCGCAGTATTCTTCCCAGGTTTTTCCGGTAGCGATCTCTACTTTATAATCTGCCCCAATCTCCGTTTTTTCCAGCACACTTTTCAGAAACTCAACAAAGAGGTCCTTAAAGACTTCCGTTTCCCTTCGCCTTGCCAGCTTGTTGGGGGCGATATAGATCATTCGTTTCAGGTTGCGCTGGTGTACACTCTGGAACAGGAAGGGTGTTTTTTCTGTATCGTCTTCTGCTGACACGGGCAAATAAACCACAAAAGGGCTCACCTCGATCATTTCACTGCCCGGAATATGGTCCCTGCGTTTGATCTCCCTTTTAAGCAGGTAATAGGTGTCGGGTTTGATGATGCTGTCGCTGGTAACTCTTAGCGGTCTTGAAATATCGATCCCTTTTAATGGTACAATGGTGTAACTTTTTTCCTCCTCTTCTTCATCCACCACCTTATCAAGCGTGAACGTGCTGTAATTGGAAAGGGGCGACAATGCTTCAAGCATTTTAAAGATGCGGGGTTCGATGCGCCCGAGCAGCTCTTTGAAAATGGAATCATCAAGGCTTGAATCATGGCCCAGGTATTCATTACGGAAAAAGCTTATTCCTTTAAACTCTTCCTCTTTCTTTCCGCTCCATCCTTGCAAAAAGTTGCCTTTCTTTTCAAAAATGTTCTCGTGCAGAGCAGCAATAAGATCTTCATCAGGGATAAGGGTATGCGCATGTTTTAACAGAACGACAAAAATATCGTTGATCCAGTCGCCAATAGCCAGGGGTTTTGAGATGATCTTTGTGGAAACATCCTGCAGCACCGGGTCAAAAGGAACCTTTCGGTGTTTTAAAATGCTAAGTATAAGACTGGTGGAATACTGAACCGAGATTTCGAAAAAGTCGATATACCTGCGAAAGGCCCTGAAATAGTTTTCCTGCTCAAGGTATTGCTCGTATTCGTCAAGGGTGTATGCTATGGCATAGGGAAACGTGTCGTAAACCTTATCGGCAAGGTCTTCGATCAGGTCAAGTTCGTCTCCGGGGTAGGGAAACAAGAATCGGTCGCTCATAAAATTCAGTGTGTTTGGAAGGTGTTTTCCTTTGAGCAAATATAGTTATAAATCGTTCTGTTGATGATTGTTTTTTTGTGCTTTAGAATTTTTTGGTTTGCAATATTTAAGACTTTCGGATAAACTGTAAAAATTATTTAAATATTTTTGCAGGACAGTATTCGGTGCTATTAAACGAAACCAGGAATTGTTATGGAAAACAAAAGGTGTTTCACTGCTATATCAAAATTGTTTCTGCTTCTTATTGTCCTGTTGCCCGGGCAGGTATCGGGGCTTGAAAAGGCACAAACCTATCTGCAGCATGCCGAGACTTATTACTGGCTGGGGATTCAGGATTATGGTGATCCCGGGGCGTTTGACAAAGCCCTTAAGTATCTTGAGATGGCTGAGCAGGAACTGACAGCCGGCAGCCTGTCCCCGGATAATCCCCGGAAAGAACGGATAAAAAAACAAATTGAGGCTTTGCGCCTGGATGCAAAAGAGCAGTATAGTATTGCCCGTGATACATTCGTGGGCCGGTTTCCCCTGGTAAAATTCATGGGGCAGTCGGTCTTTCTGCAGCCCAGTGCCTATGGCAGCTATGAACTTTTTGAATATCCCGGTGAAGTGGCCGCTGCCAACGCGGCAGAAAAGCTTGGCCAGTTGTTTTATCAGCATTTTTTTGGCGACCTGCAGATGCCTGTAATGGTCTTCTCACACCAAAATATGCATCCTGATATGGAAAGTAAGATCAGGGTGATCCTTAAAAAATCGCCGCGTATTAAAGTTTATCAGAATCAATATCTGAACAAGTTCCTGGCTGACGATGAGCTTTATGCACTTCAGCAATTAAGCCCATCAGCGGAGCTAATTGAAAAAATTACCAGCCGGCTGAAGGTGGAAAATTTTGCATTGGTCAACATCCGGAAACAGGATCAGGTTGACAATGTCCATTTTTTCAGCTTTACAACACATGTTTACGGACAGGGCTCTTCAACCCCCCTGCAAACCACCACCTTGTATGAACTTATAAGGGATAAGCGGGGCATGGGGTGGTATTTCCTTGCCACTTTTGTGCTGTTGCTTGTTTTTTCCATTGTATTGTATGCTTTCCAGTACCGGCATTACAATGATGAGTTTCCCAAATCGGGCAAACTGATGGCCGGGCCTGTAATGGCTTATGTTGTTGGATTTCTTTCAACCATTATAGCCCTTGGTGTTTTTGCCAATACCATGCCGGGGCTTCATGATTATTTTGGCTATACGTTCTGGTGGGTGCCTGCGGCATTTATTATCATCGTATACGCACCCATGATCGCCATACGGGCTTACATTCTGAGGTTGTCCTATTACCAGGAGGTCAACGAATCCACCACACGCCTGGGGCCATTGTTTGCGTCCTCAGCACTGGGGGCTGCAGCATACATCTCACTGGGTTTGTTCCTCTATCATGGAGCTGCCGGGTTGAAGCATGTCCTGATTGGCGCACTTGCCCTTGGAACAGTGGGCTTTGTTACGGGAAAAACATTTGGGAGCCTCAAGCCACTGCCTTTCCGGTTTGCCCTTGCAGGGGCCTTGTTCTTGCCCCTGGCAGGGGCCGCCATTGCAGCCTACTCTTCATGGCAGCTTGCTATCCCTTTTCTGGGTGCTGCTGCAATCCTGGTCCCCACGCGGATCAAGGCGAAAAAAATGAGGAAAGATGGCGTCGTGCATCCGGCAAAAAAAACATCTGGCAAGGTGGGCATGTCTGACCTGCTGCGCCTGACAGAGAGCCCACCCTACCGCAAACCCGGGGGATTTGATAAGATTTACGCTGCCACGCAGCCCTTTCTTGACGGGAAAGTTGCAATCCTTTGCCTTGCCGGCAACGAAGGTTGCGGTAAAACTGCTACGGCATATACCCTTCTGGATAAGCTGGAAAACCAACTTGAACAAAACAAAATGCCCCTGCTGGTGCTTCATGTGCAATGCCAGGAAGGCCAGACAACCCCGTATTATCCCATTCAGCAAGCCCTGACCGAATTTATAAACATTGGTGGCAACCAGTCGGATGAGGAAGAGTTATCGGAAATTGAAGATATTCTCGATGGGCTGCTGGGCAATTTTGTGCCCTTTGCAGGGCTTATTGCCCCCGGGAGAAGAGAAAAAAAATCTTCCTTCAATACCCAGGGCGAATTGTTTATCAGTATTTACAAAACCCTTGCCGAGCTGGCGCATAAGCAAGCCATTGTAATGTTTGTGGATGATCTCCAGTGGGCCGATACAGCTTCTATGGATCTTCTGAGGTTTTTGCATGAGAAGTTCGCCGGGCGCCATTGCCACCAGATTTTGTTTCTCTATACATCACGCCCGGGAGAAAATATGGACCGGTTGCTCACCACCCACGATATCAAGGCCTTAACCCCGTTAACCCAAAAGGAGCGGATGGAACTGCTTACCATTGATCTGGGCATAGAGCGTGAATCAGCGGGATTTATCCTCCAATGGACCGGCAATCAGGACAGCGGTAAAGGGGGCCTTTTCTGGATGTATAAAATACTGGAGCAACTGGCAAGACATGAACATCTGCATGAAAGTGCCCAGGGGCTCAGACTCAATGATGCTGTTTTACGCTCTCATACATTGCCTATCCCTGAAGATTATATTCAAACCATCAGGCAGGAACTCGAACAATTGCAGGAATATAAAAAATATCTGGCAGTGGCAGCCTGTATGGGGCTTGAGTTTGAAGTTACTATTCTGGCATCGGCACTGGGGGTGGAACGGCTGCAATGCCTGGAAGCTTTACAGGTGCTTGAAAAAGAGACCTCCCTGATCATTGACCGGCCGGAGAAAGACGATATTTTTGCCTTTACATCCTCTTTTGCCCTTGAAACCCTTAGAAAAGAACTTGATCTGAGCCTTGAAGGGCCAAAGGGTTCTGTAAAGCAGATTGTAAGGGAATACCATGCAAGGCTTGCGGCCATGCTTGAAAAGCAGAAACCTGCCGGGAACACCCTCCGCATTGCACGCCACTATTATGCTGCAGGAAAAATTTATGCAGAAAAGGCCGTTGATTATCTTATTCCGGCGGCAAGGCTGTGTGCCGACCTGTTCAGGTATGATGAGGCCAGAAGATTCCTTGCAATGGCGAGGGAAGAATTTGCCTATATTGAAAACCCCGGCCGCTTCGATCTTGATGTGTTGCTGGTCGAATGCCGCATATCTGCCCTGGAAGGATCTGCTTATGCAGAGGTAGCGAAAAAGTGCGAACACTACCTGTCACAGAATCCCGATGCCGGGTCAGGCACACTATTGGTTTTTGCCCAGGTATTCTATTACGCACATAGTTTTGAACGGGCCGCACAACTTTGCAGAACAGCCATTGAACGGTCCGATGACCCCCTTACTTTGGCCAGGGCCTGGCACTTGCTGGGCCTGAGCATTGATTTCAGAAAAAATGCAGCCGAAAGAATGCAGGCTCTTCAAAAAGCGATGGACTATGTTGCATCTGCTGAAGCCGAAACAACAGATGTGATCCATACCCTTAGTGTCATTCACAATTCGCTGGGGGAGGAGTTTTCTAAAGTTGCTGATGATGATCCTGCATTAAAAGAAACGGCAAGGGAGCATTTTCAGGCGAGTATCGAAATCAAGAAACGTAAGGAGATCAGCGACAAGCCGGGCCTTGCAAGAAGCTACGGAGGGTTGGGGCGCCTTGAAATGTCCATTCCCCCTAAAGATATTGGAAAAGCACTTGAGTATTTCAGGGAAGACCTGCGCATTGCCGAAGAGATAGGAGATAAAATGGGAGTGATCATTATGCGCTCAAGTATGGGTAATTGCCACTTATTGCTGGGACATTATGAAAAAGCGCGGGCATCATTTGAAAAGTCCCTTGCATTGTCAGAGCGCCCTTCAGACAAGGCATTTGCCCTTGTAGGGTTGCTTAAGGTTTATGACAAAAGCCCTGATGAAGGCTGGGGGACTGACGCCGCTCAACAATTAGGGCAGATACTTGACATGGATGGCTTTAAACCTCAGCACTTCCTGGAAAAAGATATGAGGGAGTTTTTTCAGCAGGCAACCAGAAAAGAACTGTTTAAGCCCTTGCTGGAAAAGCTGGGATAACGGTTCTATCAATACTTCTCCCAGCTCCACACCTGCTCAGCAGATTTACGGATTTTTTTCCTGATCTTCTCTTTGGCAGGATAGCCCAGTGTGATCAGTAGCAGTATCCTTTTATTGTCAGGGACTTCAATGATCTTTCTGGCTTTGGGTTCGTCGAACCAGCCTATCATGCAGCTTCCCAGGCCCAGCTCGGCGGCTTGCAGGCAGAAGTGCTCTGCAACAATGCCAATGTCCATCAGGTAAAAATCCTTATCCTTCACGTTGCCGCCCACACGCGACAACCAGTTGGGCTTTTCGCCCACTATGGCAGCAATTACCGGTGCCTGTGGGGCAAATTTGTTGAAACTCATCAAGGGGCCGTAACTGGCCCGGGCAAGCTGGTCTTTTTTCTCCTTTTCCGTTACAATTACAAATCGCCAGGGCTGGGAATTACAGGCTGAAGGGGCCATTCGGCACGACTCCATGATCTGTTCAATCTTTTCGCGCTCAACAGGCTTGTCAGAATATTTTCGGGTACTCTCACGATGCAGTACCAGGTCTTTAAAATCCATATCCTAAAGGTTTGATGGTGCAATGATAGTGAAAAAAATGCGAAAAAGAGGCATACTATTTTTCACATATCCTGCTTAACACATTTAACCCGTAGAATTTACGCATATAAAACGGGCAAAAACACCCCCGAACCCTTCGGTATTTCCGCTGTACCTTTGTTTTATAAAGACACATTGCCAATAATGGCGGATTATCAAACAATCAAACCAAAAAATATATACCTATGAATCGTACAAAAACCTATTTCGGACTCATTACATTGTTTCTGGCCATGATCGTGCTCGCGGCATGCCAGAAAGATGATTATTATGATGATAAGGACCAGGGCGACCTTGTTGAAAGGCAAAACGTGATCATCAACAACAATGTTTCCAACCTGAATCAACGGATGAAGATCCGTAATGAACTGGTTTCCATTGATCGCACCAACAGCTCATTTTCTCAGAAAAGCGATGAGCATGATGAGACGGACTACACCAGCAACTTCGCCTTTAAACTAAAGGCTGATGTAGACCCGCCCCAGTATAACGGCCAGGTTTTTATGGCTACGCATGTGGCCATTCACAACAATTATGCTTTTGTATCCTATAATACCCGTGGCAGCAGCTATGGTGGTGCCGTTGAGGTATTTGATGTATCCAGCATAACCCATCCGCAAATTATTTCGCAGGCCATATTCCCTGAAGCCGATATCAATTCGGTGGATTATGCCGATGGCAAAGTCTTCATCGTGGGTGCCATGGAAAAATTTGAGGATTTTGGTTTTGATGATCCGGCCTTTTTCCAGGTGCTGGATCTGAATGCACAAATGCAGATCGAAGCGGTGGACACCATTATTGATATTGCTTCTTATTCGGCCAACAGCATCCGGGTAACATCAGAAAATATTTTTATCACCAGTGGCGACCAGGGAGAATTCAGCGTATTCAACCGCGACCTTGACGAAATAGCCCGTGTAGCAATAGCAGATGCCAGGTCTGTAGCGGCCAATTCTGATAATGCCTTTGTATTGTCAGGGCAGCCCGGCACTTTGCATGTATTTGACAAACTATCGGCTGACTTCAACTATTCCTTTGAAACCGATGGTGCCAACACCCCCCATTCCAAATCGCAGATCAGTGCCACCGATCAGTATATTTTTGCCGCTCTCAATGAAGAGGGAATGAAGATCTTTGAACTGGACGGCACTTTCAGACAACAGATCCCACGTCCGGCAACTCCTGAAGGATCGGCTGATGAAGACAATGTAACCAACAGTGTTTCGGTAAATGAAAGCCTTGTGTTTATGGCCAATGGCGAATCGGGTATTACCGTTGGTGAGATCATTGAGGAACTTGACGATCAGCTCATTATAATGGGAAGCATGATCTTCAACGATCTGCAGTCCTCCAACTATGTTGAATCAAAGGATGATCTGATTTTTGTTGCAAGCGGGCTTGGTGGACTTAAGATCCTGGCCATAAGCATTGATGAAGGCATTCCGGATGATATCATCCCCACCGACCCCTGCCCCACCCTTATGGAAGCGATTACCCTGCTTTTCCCTGAATCACAGAATGCCATTGAGAACCACCCCTATCTGTTTGAGGAAGGAGCGGTACTGAATATTACCACAGCCGAAGAAACAGAAGTTTACCTGAAGTTTGTATGGGAAGGAGCCGGATGGAAAAATACCCTTGGATATTACAGCTATCCTGCCGATAATCCCCCTGCCAGCATTGAAGAACTGGAGAAGTTTGTTGTATTTCCCAATGCCAGTATGGTTGGAAGTGGCGGTGGTCTTGAGCCGGGCGATATGGTTCAGCTGGGCAGCGAGCCCTTTCCTGCCAACACCGTGATCGGGTTTTACCTGGTAGCGCAAGGATGGGGCAACGGCGAAATGGTTGAAGGAGTTTATACCCATTATACAGATATTCATCTCAACCCCAATAATACACAGCAACACGTGTTGTTTATTGAAAACGGCTGCCAGGATCTGGTACTTGGATTCGAAGATATCCGACTGCCTGGTGGAGATAAGGATTATAACGATGTTATT
>SLIL01000089.1 GCA_007135645.1 Bacteroidales bacterium | reverse complement strand
GCATTGATGGTTACTTCAACCGGGTAAACAAGGTCAAAATCAAGGGTTATTATTTCGGATACACCGGTGGTATAAACCGATTGTACCCCTGCAGTATAACTTCCCTCGGCCAGATCAGTAAATAAATATTCAGTTTCATCAGTAAAGGCTACAGGATCTTCAAGGTCATCCAGGAAAACATTAAATCCGGTGAGTGCTTTGGAAGATTTGGTTGTTCCGTTTGTTTTATCAGAGCTTTCAACGTTAAAGTCTGCAGAGAATTCAATGGGTAACAATGGGTCTCCGGATATAGCTGTATGGGCAACTTCCTGATTTTTCAGACTGGCAATGGTGCCGTAGTCAATGCCTTGAGCTCTGATCATGAAATTCCAGGGAAAACCATAATCCTCAATAGGCTGAAAATCATCTTCAAGTACATTGGCGTTAAAAAACTGAGTGTTGGGAACAAATGGCCAGTCTGGATCTTCTCCTTCTTCTGCTGCCAGGGAAACAAACTGGTCAGATGCTACCCCGATAAAGAATCCATTGGGGGCAATTACCGGCTGGCTGAAAGTGTAGGTAGTCCATACACCCGGCAGGCTGGAAACATTTGCCGCCGAATAAAGCAGGTTATTGCGGTCGGGGATCCCATTTTCACCCAGGCCGAATACCCAAACTTTTAAGGTTTCTGCAAAAGTATCCCCCTGGGAGAAAGGAGCAAATACCCATGACATTTCGAAGAGTTCTGCAATATTGGGGTGAGCTGCGCCCAGAACCGTATTGAAGGAATCGCTGTAGGTCGCCAGAGCAGTGGTTGCCGTGCCATTGTCATAGCGAAATTCGGTATTTCCTGAAGCAGTATTCCATGTTAAAAGGGCATTGCCCGCGCCATGGTTATCATAGTCAATGGCTAAAGTACCCGGGGCATTGATCATTTCTTCCAGAATGATTGTTCCCAGATCGGTATCTGCTTCAATTACCAAATTTTCTTCCAAAAAGGTATTGTATCCGGGAGATGATATCGTCAGCGTATATTCACCCTGGAAAACATCTGTAATTTCAAACATTCCATCCGGTCCTGCAGTAAAGGTATAATTTTCATAACCTGAAAGGGAGATATTGGCAGTTTCCGGGATCAGGCCATCATTTCCTTCTATCATTCCCGAAACAGTATACTGGGGTATGGCTTCAAGGTTGATATCCAGTACAGTTGTTTCGTCGGCAACGATCTCTGTACCTTCAGCAACTTGTGTGAAATAACCAAACTTGCTGAACTCCAGATCATATAATCCCGGTAACAGAGATGCAAACCTGTAAAAGCCCTGTTGGTCGGTATTGCGGGAAGCAGTACTGCTGAGGATATTTACTTTTACATCCTCCACAGGCTCCTCATTGCTGGATACAGTACCTTCCAGTGAGCCAAATCCCTCGGTAGAGAAGAAGAAGGTGGTATTGGGATGTAAAAAGGAGCCATTGGCAAAAGCCGGTTCGAACGGGTCAACAGGGGTGTCAGCCGAAAATAAACGGGTTCTGACATTGGATTGATCAAGGGTAGCCAGAAAACGATTGGAAGAGCTGAAAAAGACATCTTCAAAAACCCTGTGGGTATAGACAACCAGGTTACCACCTTCATAAATATAGGGGGTGTCAAGGTTGATAAGGATATTGTTTTGTCCCTGGGGAAAATCAACAGTACCTTCAAAAACAAGGGTAAGTTGCTCAAAATCGGCCCATTCGTTCTCCAGATCTCCCAGTGTTGTTTCTCCTATCCAGATCTTAACCTCTTTTTCCATTAGATTTTCCACGAAAAGGTTGGAATACTGAAGGGCGGTTATAGCTCCTCCATTGATACCCAGTTCTTCGGGATAATAAATCGATTGTGCTCCACTGGTTCTCCAGAAGAAGTTAAAGGGCATGTTAACAGGGTCAAAGAAGCCGTCGCCAACCTGCACAATATAGGTGCCTTCGGGCTGAACCTGAACAGGGAAATTGGGAGTAGCATTGTTTTCGGGGAATTCATCTGCAGCAAAATCCACCAGGCCATAAATAAATGTTGCCCCTTGCTGCGATGGTGTCCAGGGTAATTCAAACTCAAGGGTCTGGCCGGGTTCAATTGTTTGTCCTTCCACAGACGATAATTCAACGTCTCCTTCTTTCATGAGTCGAACCGTATAATCGGTTTGTGCAAATTCCCCAAGATTACTCACCTTTACGGTGTAGATAAATTCTTCTCCCACAGCGGGATTGGAGTTTCCGGTAACAGACAATCCTGCAAGGTTGTTTCCAAACAACGGCTCCAGCATTACATCATCAATATGCCAGTAATCAATGTTGAAGGAGTTGCCTTCAAACCTGAATCCCACATGGATGGTATTGCTTCCGGCAGGGATGTTAAAGGGAAAACTGAATTCGTCCGGCATAATATCCTGGCTTTGCACTTCCTCTTGCCATATCACCTGCCAGTTTTCTCCACCATCGATGCTGTATTCTGCTGCCAGAATCTCGCCATTAAAGGAACTGAAATTATTAAGGAATTGTCTGAAAGTTAATCGCAAACCGGTATGGTCATCCGTACTTATTGCCGGTGAAACGACTCTGCTCATTCCGGTAAACTGGGGATTCCATGACATTACCAGTTCAGGAGCAGTACCACCGGCATTGCTGCTGTGGTTAACAGCCCAGCTGTGCGGTACTCCCTGTTTTTGCCAGTCTGCAGGAAAGCTACCCGGGGGATAATCAAAGGTTTCAAAGAAGAGAATTCCTTCGCCTCCCAGGAATGCTGTGTTGGATACAGCTGTGCCGCCTGTTCCCTGATCATTGGCCGAAGTTACTTTGTAAGAATAATTGCCAATGGAAGGAATACTGGTGTCAAGAAAGGAAGTTTGAGTAATGTTGCTGGCAACCACCGCGGAATCGGGTAAACGGGTTACAGTGTAGGATGTGAGGGTGGGGTCAGTAAATCCTCCGTTTAAGCCGGTATCTGGTGCCGCCCAGGTTAAAAAACCATCACCGTTTTGCGCTTCAAGAGTAATATTGGAAGGTGCTGCAGGTACATCCTGGCCAGCAAATACGCTAACCCTTGATGAAGGTCCTGCTCCGTTTTCATTTTCTCCCACTACGGAATAAACAAATAAACCATCCAGGTCAATTTCTGTATCAGTAAACGTTTCAGTGGCTCCGATCTCCGGATCACTGATCGTGTGGATCAGGGTTTCCCCTCTGAATACCGAAATGCTTTCAAGGCTGGTTAGAGGTTGTCCGTCAAAGGTTTCGGTGGGATTGGTCCAGCTCAGGTCAACAGACAACATACCGTTTTCATCGGCAATGGCTTGAAAATTAAGTGGCGCAGCCGGAGCATCGGGTTCGGATAGAGGCTCAACAAAGGCATTTATCATCCAGTTGAAGTTCAACCCGAATTCTTCAGCCATTGAAGCCCATGCACCATCAAAGAATATCATATCACCCTTGCCCACTATTGCAGGGCCTGAATCAACTCCCGCAGGAAAAGAAAAAGATTGTATGCTTACATGGTAACCAATCCACAATTCCTGGGATGTATCAATGAGAACAGGTGTTACCAGATCAAAGATATTTTCCTGGTTAATCACGTAATTATCAACTTCCTGAGAAAAAACTTCTGTGGGCAAACCACTCCCTTGCCATATTTTGAGGGTAAACTCTGCTTCATCGGCAGGAAAAAAACTTATCTGGCTAATGGAGTACCCAACAAAGTCCTCCATATCAGATGGCTCAAATCGTGCAGCAACGGAAAATTCAATGCCTTCCTGGCTTCCGATAGAATTATTCTGAATTCCATTGTTCCAGCCGATCCATTGTCCGGAAGCAGTCTGATCTTTAGGAGTCATTATTACTTTCCTGAAGTTTGGTGTTTGAAAACCGGGAGAATGAGATATTTTATCAAAAATTACAGGTGGGGATGTTTGCAATTCCCTCACCTGCTCATTTCTGAGATATTCTTTTTTTTCCAGATCCTGTGGTGAAAGCAAATGGCTTTGTGAAAAACCCATTATACTTGCCATAAGGATCATAATGGTGAGTAATTTTTTCATATCTGTCAGTTTTTGAGGTTTGTAAAACTCATTTATTCAAACGGCCGTTTGTTCGAATAGTTCATATCATCAGACAGGTATAAATAAAATTACCCTTAGTTACATATATATGTATTTTCTAAAAAAAAGATAAAATGATTGTTTAGTGCAGTTGAACGTGCCTATAATCTTAGGAAACAAGGCATTAAGCCTTAATTATTCAATCACCCGTTCGGTAAGTGCTTCCCGTATCATGCGCCGTAGCTCCAGTTGTCGACTTTCCACAGCCCTTCGTGCGGTGGGACGGTATAGCTCAGGGTAGCGGGTACTTGCAAGCCTGAAACCCATGTCATCCAGATCTCCCTGAATGTCGAGGCCAAGCCTTACCGGCAAAGGTGACTCCACCAGGGTAATATGATAATTAAAACTCATATCAAAATTATGCCGCCCTTCTACGATGGCTTTGTAGCGGTCCATAACAATGAGAAATGGATAAATATCTATCTCTTCCCTGAAAATGGTAAATTCGGTAGACAATGAGTCTACAATGTTTTCTGCTCTCCTGCTGAAGCGAAGTCTGCTGGCAATTTCACTGAACGTTTCCCCATCCATGAGTACCAGGTTTTGTCCCCTGATGGAGCATGCTCCCCTGAGGGTGGATTTTTTAATGTTGTAGAGGGAATCAAGATAGGTTTCCACGGCCATGTGAAACTCGCCTTTGCCCCTGAACGAACGTAACATGGGCATGAGTGTGTCGATATCAGGGATCATTTCCAGCAATCTTTCTATCTCAATATCAAGCATGTGATAGTTCAACCCCAGGAATAAATGGTTTTTGCGTGGAGTACGATACATTGCCGTAAGCTGCATGCGGGCAGCAGAGGTAGTAAAGGTAACTTCATCGAGCAGCAGGATCCCGTCGTAAATTCTTACCTTTCCGTTAATGTTGGTGGCAGTATCCACCCCAAAGGATGCCTGTTTCACCATTGCATTGAGCGAAACATCTATGCCCTGGGGCACCATATAGGGCCCGGTATACTGGGTAATGGTATCGTTTACTGGTCTTACCTGATCCTGTGTAAACTGCTCTGATCTTGTGATCTCAGGTGCTTTCTCCTGGTTTTCTTCCTCAATTCCCAGGCCGCTGGTGAGGTTCATCAACATGAGCAGATCGGTATTGTCAGAAACAAAATTGAAATCCCCCCTGAGAATAGAATCCCCTCTGAAGTAAGATAAAACATTGACCAGAAGCCCGGAAAGATTAAAATCTGAATCATCGATCAGCAAGCGGCTTTCCTGTATTTCAAACCTTTCGGGGTCAAAGTTCATTTTTACAGCTGGTATGGAGAGCGAGTGCGTCAGAGCCGAAGATTTGACATACCCTTCTTCCATGTTCAAAAACCCCTTTACAAGCCATTGAAGGAATATGTCTTCCTGCTCTTCATCGTGAATAATATCGGTATCTGCGGCTATTTTTCCGGTAATTATAGTGTCTGATCCCATAATGGCCTGCAGGGCATCGCCATTGTATGCCAGGAGGATATGAGGTTGAAAACCGGTGCCTTCACGGGGGGATATATTGGCCCGTCCTTCAGGGTTTAGGAGGCTTATGCTAAGAGTATCCATGATACCATTAAGAGACTCCATCCGAAAGGTAGAAACGATATCGGGCAGCCTGGTGGTATCTCTAACATCTGACATTTCAACGGTTAATGCCGGCCTGGCAAAAGCAGCATAATAAGAATCCAGTTTGCCGGTTTCAAAAACTCCTGCAGTGACATTTAAAGAGGCAAATGCTGTTTCCGGGGAAGTGGCCCTGGTATTGGGCAGAGCAAACTCCATACTTGCCTGGTCTGTTTTTACCCAAAGGCTGTCATAAGTAACATCCAGATTTCGTGTGGTTACATTTCCTGTAATAACCATTTCTTCTAACTTCATCTCCTCCAGCGCCGACATTCTGAAACCGGCATTTACTGTTCCCTGAACTCTTCCCTTCATTGCAAGAGGCAATGTGTCAGGGACCATGGGTTGGAATTCGTCAAGCAATATGTTGGCCTGGGTTGTGAGCGAGTAAGAGATATCAGAAAGGATGTTTCTCAGAACACCCTGCACATTGAAGCTTGAACCAGGAGTTCTGGCCTTAAAGCTGTTGATGTTAACGTAGGAAATATTATCGTCAGTAAGATTGGTGACTACATTAATATCACCGTTAATGTCGCTGAGAGGCAGGTGAAAATCGCTGTAGTTTACAGCTCCGTTTTCCATGGTTAGTGTTATATCCATCAGGGGCATAAGGGAATCGGTTAAAATGCCTGAAATAGTGCCTGATGAACTAATTAAACCTCTGGCCTCCAAACCTTCAAGGTGAGATTGAAAAGAAGGGGGTACCAGGGCAAGCAGGGTTGTAAGATCCCATTTTTCCAACCTGTATTCCAGTTGGGTTTTCATATTGTTGACTTCAGGGTTGGTTTCAATGGTACCGGATACTTCCATTGCCAGACCATTAAGAGAAGCTGTGGCCTTTTTAAGTTCAACCTTTTGCCCGAAATTATGGATCTGCGCCGGGAGAGTAAAGTCAACCAGTGCTTTATCGAGATACTGATCCCCGTTAAATGCAAGTGAAACCGTTGCTTTTTTCATGGTTATGGTGCCATCAATAAGATCGCTGGTGATCGTTCCTTTGATGCCTGCATCCATGTTGCGGATGCTGGTGAAAAGTTTCAGGGAATCGTCGGCAAAGGTGAGGTTGATATTTTTCAGATCTATATTTCCAAGGTCAATTCTGTTGAATCCAAATTCAGTGATGGTATCCTGGGGTTGTTCATCATCAAGTACCAGTACATCAAAATTGGTGTTGCCCAAAGAATCGATATGCGCGTTGATAAATCCGTTGGTCATGGATACTCCCGAAAGGATGATCTCGTTGTTTCTTCGGAACTCTCTGATATTCAGTTTTCCTGTTAATCGCTCCACGCTCAGCAGGGTATCTGAATTGCTGAAAGGGGTTGGGTTGATCAGTGAAAAATCTTCTACCCTGAGTTCAAAGTTTGGAAATGTACTGAAAAAGGTGAGATCTACCTTCCCCAGGTTTACCTCACAGTTGAAAAAACTGCTCAATTGATTGTTGATCACCGGGCTGATCTTTTCTGGTTTAAAAACAAACCAGAGACCATAACCGATGATGATGGTAATTAAAAGCAAAATTGCTGCCAGGGTGATAAGAAGAGGTTTGAGGATTCTTTTCATTTCCGGAATGTTTAAATATGATCTGCCTTAATGGTTGTATACGCTGACGAACTTCCAGGTTTATTCAACAACATCAGTTTACTCTGGTAAAGGAGGTACTTTTTCCAAAGAAATCCTGATACCGGAGTGTGGTGGTGGTAAGTTCTGTAATGGTATAGGTTTTTGGAATAGATGGCCCCATTTCCATGATATGCATCTGGCGCAATTCTGCACCTGAAACAGTCCATGTGAAAGCCTGTGCTTCATCTTCAGAAACATCGTCTGATGTATCCCAGGTGCTTCCGGTTCCATTGGCGTTGTATTTCTCATAAAGAGTGCCTGAGCGCCATGTGCCAATGAGCAGGGATTCATCAACATCAATGGCCTCATCCTCACAGGAAACAAATACCACAGAAAAAACCAGGATGGCACTAAGAAAGTAAAGTTTTCTCTTCATAATAATTGATATTTTGGTGAAAAATCAGTTTTCCTATTAGCATACATTTACATTTCTCAAAGATAAAAAAAAGAATAAACGAGATGCTAAACACCGTTCAAAATATCAAAAAATATACCACTTCGTCAGAAGATTATTTTTCTTTTATTAATGGAAAGAAAGCTGCGGTTAGTTTTGGCTTCATTGTTGGCTGGTAAAACTAGGAAACTTTCTGATCAGCAACTGATCGCACTGTTTATTTTGCAATCGAATTACTGATTCTTTCACCCTCAATGAGCAATTCTTCACCTACTTTTAGTGCAACGAGTTCCGGCAAATCCTCGGATTTAAGAACATCAAGGGGATGCAAAAGAGGTTCATCAGACAGATCGAAGGTGCCGTAATGCATGGGGATAAAGTACTTGCCACCTAATTCCCTGAAGCCTTTGATGGCATCCAGGGGGCTGATGTGAACCGGCTCCATAAACCATTGAGGTTCAAAGGCACCTACTCCCATAAGGGCATAGTCCACATCTCCAAGTACTTCTCTGATTTCTGCAAAGTGACGCGTATAGCCGCTGTCTCCCATAAAATAGATGGTAGTATCATGGTATCTGATAAAAAATCCACCCCACAATCTAAGATTTTCATCAAACATTCCTCTTCTGGTCCAGTGTCGTGCAGGAGTAAAAATAATCTCCGGGCCATTTTCATCCAACGTATACTTCTGATACCATCCAGCTTCCTGAACTGCAACATCTGGCATCCATCGCTGCAACAAAGAAGCCATGTTTAATCCTGTTAAGATTTCAATATCCGGCATTTTTTCGTACAAAAATTCCAGGGTGCTTTTATCGATATGGTCTCTGTGGTTGTGCGACAACAGAACATAGTCAATGTTGCGAATGCTATCGGGATGAAAAGGTAGATCAGAAAACCTTTCCAGGAACATATTGGGCAAAAAAACAGGATCAGTCAGTATCCGTATTCCTCCAATCTGAATAAAAAATGAAGCATGTCCGAGCCAGACAATCTTATCATCAGTACTGTCGAACATTTCATTGTTCATTACTACCTCAAGCCTCCGGGTATCCTGCTCTTTCTGTTCTCTGAACGGATTGGATGATAATCGCCATCGTATCAAATCTGTAAGGTCCGATTCGAATGGTTCATGCAGGTTTACAAATCTTCCCGATGCGTCAATGGGTGTCCCTTGCCAGTCAGGGTTGGTGTTCACAGTTTCCAGAAGAGGATTATAGGTATAATCCATTCCATTCTGCCGTGTTATTGAAGGAAATACGATGATACTCAATCCGAGAAGAACGACAATAACTAATACCTTTTTGGGTTTTATTTTTAACATACTTACAAGTCTTGTTTTATTTTCAAAGAAAATTATCTCATACATTCATAACTACCCTATGGTGATTTTGTTTGGAGGCAATGGTGTCTTCTGATTATCAGTGTCAGTTTTCCCAGGGATTAAAAACGGAATTTAATATCTTTGTTGTTCCCTGAAATTCAGGTAATCTGAAATAGATTGATTCCTGCCACCGTTGTTTAACAAAGTAAATACAATGAAGAAAAAGAAAACCGCTATCAAAATCATGTTCGCCTTTCCCATGCAGCTTCTTTTTATCCTGTTTTCGGGCGTTGGGCTTGCTGCTGTTATTCCTGAGCCGGTATTGATGGAAAGAGCGAGGGGAAGTTTCCGTTTAAGGGGCGAGGTGAACATATTTGTTCCGACGGGCAATGAGCAACTGCTAACGCATGCCAGGTTTCTTTCCAGGCATCTTGAAGGCATTCCTGATTTGAATCTTACTATCCAACGGTATAGTCCCGGGCAGGCACTTCCTTCCCGTGGAATTGTCCTTGCAATTGATCCCGAAGGATCCGTAGCTGAACGCTATATTCTGGAGGCAGGCAGCAGGAGAATTCTTATAAAAGGAGATGATGCGGCCGGGGTGTTTTACGGGATCCAGACCCTGAGGCAGCTGTTGCCCTATGAACTGGAAACAGGCCTGGCTGAACAAAGCCTTTCCAATGTGCGGGTCAGGGGAGTATACATTGAAGACTACCCGCAATTCAGTTATCGTGGTATGCACCTGGATGTGGGGCGTCATTTTTTTGATGTGGAATTCATCAAGAAATACCTTGATCTGATGGCTTTGCATAAGATGAACCATTTTCACTGGCATCTGACCGAAGACCAGGGCTGGCGCCTGGAGATAAAAAAGTATCCTTTGCTTACCGAAGTGGGTGCCTGGCGCAAGGAAACCCTTATCGGGCATGGGAGTCGTCCTCCCTTTGAATTTGATGGCACTCCTTATGGTGGTTACTATACCCAGGATGATGTGAGGGAAATTGTTGCCTACGCAGCAGAACGGCACATTACAGTGATCCCCGAGATTGAAATGCCCGGGCATGCTACGGCAGCCCTTGCTGCTTACCCCGAACTGGGCTGCACCGGGGGCCCTTACGAAGTGGAAACCCGGTGGGGCATTTTTGAAGATGCCTTTTGTGCAGGAAATGACTATACGTTTGAATTCCTTGAAAATGTGCTTCTTGAGGTAATTGACCTTTTCCCTTCGCAATATATTCATATCGGAGGAGATGAGGTCCTTAAGAACCGCTGGAAGGAATGCCCCAGATGCCAGGCCCGCATTAAAGATGAGGGGCTGGCTGATGAAGAAGAGCTCCAAAGTTATTTTATAAGGCGTATCGGAGATTTTTTACTGAGTAAAGACAGGCTTATGATTGGGTGGGATGAAATTCTTGAAGGTGGACTGGCACCAAATGCCACGGTAATGTCGTGGAGAGGGGTGCAGGGAGGGATTGAAGCGGCGCGACTGGGCCACGACGTGATCATGACTCCCGTGAGCCACTGTTATTTCGATTTTTACCAGGCCGATCCGGCCACGCAACCCCTGGCCATTGGAGGTTTTCTAACCCTCAGGCAGGTTTATACCTTTAACCCCATTCCGCCACAACTTACTCCTGATCAGGCAAAACACATCCTCGGGGGGCAGGGAAACGTATGGACTGAGTATATCCCCACGGCAGACCATGTGGAATATATGGCATTTCCACGTGCCATAGCACTGGCGGAGGTATTGTGGACACCCCGGCAAAAACATGATTATGATCGCTTTCTCAAGCGGCTAAGTGATCATAAAAAAAGACTCGATGCATTGAATGTCAACTATTTCCGGCCTTGATCCGTGTTGCCTTTGATCTTTGTTTTTCCATCATACTTTAAATGGCAAGTGGTTAACCAGGTCTTCATAATTATATAACTCATTCTGGTTCGAAAATCATAATATCCCTTTTCTGTGAGGTCATCCATTCCCGGCAGGCTCGGCCTGAAAATCACAAACACTTAAAATATACCTCAAATAAAACGGGGAAAATAATTAATTTTGCACCCTGAATTTAAACATTGATTAATAAATTTTTATGGCAACAACATCAGATATCAAAAACGGACTTTGCATCGAACTGAACGGTGATTTAATGTCGGTTGTGGAATTTCTTCACGTAAAACCCGGTAAGGGTGCAGCTTTCGTACGCACCAAACTCAAAAACCTTAAAACCGGGAAAGTGATCCCCCATACCTTTAATGCCGGGGTGAAACTTAACGTACAACGAGTGGAAAGAAGGCCTTATCAGTATCTATACCAGGACGATATGGGCTATAATTTTATGCATTCGGATACTTTTGAACAAATCCCCATTCCCGAAGAGATCATTAGTGCTCCCGAACTTCTTAAAGAAGGGCAGGAGGTAGAGATAGTTTTTCATGCTGATACTGAAACACCACTTTCCTGTGAACTTCCGCCTTTTGTTGAGCTTGAAGTGACTTACTCAGAACCAGGTGTCAGAGGCGATACAGCCACCAATACCCTTAAGCCTGCAACTGTTGAAACCGGCGCAACTGTTAATGTGCCCTTGTTTATTGAAACAGGTGAGAGGATCAGGGTAGACACCCGTACCAAAACCTACTCCGAGCGAGTAAAATAAGTCATCAAATTTAAGCTTAAGCACTCAGCATGCGTCTTAACCCTACACAAACCCTTGAGCAAATAGCCTCCATGATTGATGCCCGCTATTCAGGAGATCCTGCATTTCCAATTACCGGTATCAATGAAATTCATAAGGTAGAAAAGGGTGATCTTACTTTTGTTGATCACCCAAAATACTATGCCAAGGCTCTTTCATCCAAAGCCACCACCATAATTATTAACAAAGAGGTAGATTGCCCCGAAGGGAAAGCATTGATCTTTTCCGATGATCCGTTTCGTGATTATGTTTATCTCACCAAACAGTTCCGACCCTTTGAACCATCTGCCGAACTAATCAGCTCTTCCGCTTATATTGGCGAAGGAACAACCATTCAGCCCGGCGTATTTATTGGCAATCATGTGAAGATTGGTAAAAACTGCCTGATACACGCCAATGTTTCCATTTATGACCACAGTGTCATTGGAGACAATGTGATCATTCATTCAGGCACAGTAATAGGTGCGGATGCATTTTACTTTAAGCGCCGGCCTGAATACTGGGACAAAATGCACTCCTGTGGACGCGCAATTGTTGAAGACAATGTGGAAATAGGAGCCTGCTGCACCATTGATAAGGGAGTATCAGGCGATACTATAATCGGAAAAGGGACCAAGCTGGATAATCACATACAGATCGGTCACGATACGGTCATTGGCCAGAACTGTTTGTTTGCAGCTCATGTGGGAGTGGCAGGTTGCGTAAATGTTGAAGATGATGTGATCCTGTGGGGTCAGGTGGGGGTTCAGAAGGATCTTACCATTGGCAAAGGAGCAATAATACTGGGTCAATCGGGAATTGCCAAAAGTATTCCGGGTGGAAAAACCTATTTTGGATCACCGGTGCAGGAAGCAAAGGATAAAATGCGCGAGCTGGCTATGCTCAAAAAATTACCTGATCTGATGAAGTTGATCTGATTTGACAGGAAGGAAAAGATAAGTATTGGGCAACAGCATTCTCTATGTTGTTGCCCGTTTGACATAAATAATTGTAAAGCTGAAAAATCTACTGGTATGAGCGACGATAAGAAGATTATTTTTTCCATGGTGGGTGTTGGTAAGGTATTCCCTCCCTCCAAACAGGTGTTGAAAGATATATACCTTTCCTTTTATTATGGTGCCAAAATTGGCATTATCGGTCTCAATGGCTCGGGTAAATCTACCCTGATGCGGATCATTGCCGGGGAGGAAAAGTCTTTCCAGGGCGAGGTGGTTTTTTCTCCCGGATATTCGGTAGGTTACCTGGCCCAGGATCCTCAACTTGACAATGAGAAGACCGTGAAACAAATTGTAGAAGAGGGTGTACAGAATGTGGTGGATGTGCTGAAGGAGTATGAAGAGGTGAACATGAAATTTGCCGAACCCATGAGCGATGATGAGATGAATAAACTCATCGAAAGGCAGGGTGAATTGTCAGACCTGATAGAACAATACAACGGATGGGAGTTGGACAGCAAGCTTGAACGTGCTATGGATGCTCTCCGCTGTCCTGATCCTGATGAAAAGGTTGCTCATCTGAGCGGAGGTGAACGCCGCCGCGTTGCATTGTGCCGCCTCTTGCTCCAGGAGCCCGATATCCTGCTTCTGGACGAGCCTACCAACCACCTTGATGCTGAATCAGTAGAGTGGCTTGAGGTGCACCTGAAGCAATACAAGGGAACAGTAATTGCCATCACGCACGACCGCTATTTCCTGGATAATGTGGCAGGATGGATCCTTGAGCTTGACAGGGGAGAAGGAATACCCTGGAAAGGAAATTACAGCAGCTGGCTGGATCAAAAAACAAAACGCCTTGCCCAGGAAGAGAAATCAGAAAGCAAGCGCAGAAAAACCCTGGAGCGGGAGCTGGAATGGGTGCGCATGAATCCCAAGGGGCGCCAGGCCAAAGCCAAGGCCAGGCTCAACGCCTATGATAAGCTGCTCAACGAAGATGTAAAACAAAAGGAGGAGCGCCTGGAGATCTTTATCCCCAACGGTCCGCGTCTTGGATCAAAAGTGGTGGAAGCCAATGGGATATCCAAAGCTTTTGGCGAAAAATTACTCTTTGACCAGTTCTCGTTTGCACTGCCTCCTGCCGGAATTGTAGGGATCATAGGACCCAATGGTGCAGGCAAGACCACACTGTTTCGCATGATCATGGGACAGGAAAACCCTGATAAAGGCAATTTTTCCATTGGTGAAACCGTTCAGTTAGGATATGTTGACCAGGCCCATACCGAGATCGACCCTGAAAAAACGGTGTGGGAAGTAATTTCTGAAGGCAATGAAATGATCAACCTGAGTGGCCGGCAGATCAACAGCAGGGCTTATGTGTCGCGGTTCAACTTCAGTGGTGCTGATCAGGGGAAAAAGTGCGGGGTACTCTCCGGTGGTGAAAGAAACCGTCTCCACCTGGCCCTTACTTTAAAGAGCGAAGCCAATGTATTGTTGCTGGATGAGCCCACCAATGATATTGATGTTAATACCCTCAGGGCCCTTGAAGAAGGACTTGAAAGCTTTGCCGGATGTGCGGTGATCATCACGCACGATCGCTGGTTCCTTGATAGGGTGGCTACACATATTATTGCGTTTGAAGGCAACTCAGAGGTGGTATTTTTTGAAGGCTCCTACTCCGAATATGAAGAAAATCGCAGGAAAAGACTGGGTGATGCTGGTCCCAAAAGAATCCGTTACAGAAAACTTACTTCATCCTAAATCATGATCTCCCTTGAATCAGGCATCTCCAACCAGGATAAGATCATTGCTTCTCATGAAAGAAGCAAAGAATATGGTGTGGAGAAAGATCGGGAAAAGCCTTCTATTTACCTGAAAGGCAAGGATCTGGATGCCAAGCTGGGGAGAAATCAACGCATTATTAGTACCGCCGGACCATTTGTAGAGTTGCTCAGTGAGTTTGTTGCCGAGAGTGGGTTTATTATTCTTCTTACTGACGAACAGTCTTGTATCCTGGATATGGCTGGCCATAATGATCTGATTGAAGAGATCAGGCCACACGGACTGGAGGTTGGTGCTTTTATGAATGAAGAGAGCGTTGGTACCAATGCCATCAGTATAGCTCTTTTTGAAAATGCACCGGTTCAAATCACAGGAAAGGATCATTATGTTAAATTGTTTCATAATTGGAGCTGTTCTGCAGCTCCCATTCATAATGAAAAAAACAACATTATAGGATGCCTCAATATCAGTGGCCCCATTGATAAAGTTTATCCCCATTTGCTTGGAATGGTTATCGCTTCAGCCAAAGCTATTGAATACCAGATCAAAAGCAGCTTCTCGCAAATGCGGCAAAAGGAAGCCTATCATTTCATTACTCAGATCCTTAATACCCTCGAATTTGGTGTTTTAGGTACCGATATCCATGGAAGGATAAGGAGAGCCAACAATCTCTCAGCCAAACTTTTGCGTAATCCTGTTGAACTGATTGAAGGCCGCAATCTGGAAGAGTTTATTCAGGCCTGGCCCGGCATTTTCAAAAAAGTAAAAAACCACGAAATTCTCCTGGACGAAGAGGTGCATATCAATCGAGCTGGAATTCGTGATACCTATAATTTAAGTGCCTACCCCATTACCGATGGCGAAGGGGAGGTGAGTGGCGCTGTGGTTACCATAAGGGATATGAAGCGCGTATATAAAATGGTGAATAAGTACACGGGCATGGAAGCCAGGTACAATTTTGAAGACCTGATCGGGGAAAGTGATGAGATGAAGCGTATTGTGGAGTATTGCCGTAATATCTCGGACAGCCCCAGCACTGTGCTGATACAGGGTGAAAGCGGAACCGGAAAAGAAGTGCTGGCCCAGGCAATTCATAATTACAGCTCGCGGCGCGATGGCGGGTTTGTTGCGCTCAACTGTGGTGCCATTCCTGAAAGTCTTATTGAAAGTGAATTATTTGGCTATTCGGAAGGGGCTTTCACCAGTGCAAAAAAAGGAGGGAAGCCCGGTAAATTTGAGCTGGCAAATGGCGGCACCCTGTTTCTGGATGAGATAGGGGAGATGCCTTTGGATATGCAGGTGAAGTTGCTGCGCGCTTTGCAGGAGCGAAACATTACAAGGGTGGGAGGGGATAAGCCCATTCCGTTTGATGTGAGGATTATCGCAGCCACCAACCGGAACCTGCTGGATGAAGTGAAAAATAACAAATTCAGGCAAGACCTGTATTATCGCCTCAGTGTAATCCCTGTTTACATCCCGCCTTTGCGAAACAGGAGAGAGGATATCCCGATGCTGATCAACTTTTTCCTGAACCTCAAATCGGTTAAATTGCGCAAGCAGCTCCCGGACATGGATAACAAGCTCTTTAAAAACCTGGTGAATTACGACTGGCCCGGAAATGTAAGAGAGCTGGAAAACTTCATCGAAAAGTATGTAAATCTGGATGGCAACCTGAGTCTGGCTGATGAGATCATGAATCTTGATGCGAATGTAAAACAACCCGAAAGAAAAGACCCTTATTTTCAGCAGCAGGATCGTATTGATCCGGTTTCAGGGGTTGACCACGGCACAGGTCAATCTGAGGGGGTTCTGTCTTTTATGGAACTGGAAAAAAGAGCCATTGTACATGCTGTAAAAGTATACAACAGGAATATGACACGTGTGGCCTCTGCCCTTGGCATCAGTCGAAATGCACTCTATCAGAAAATTAAAAAGTTTGATCTGGATCTTTAGCCTCTGCTGTGATTATTTCAGGCTGATTGTTAGTGAGAGGTATAATCTGCCTGAGCAGATTTGTGATATACAACCGTTTTTTCCCGCTGATACGATCCAAGATAGGTGTTGATCACTCCTATGCCAAACAGCGTTACACTTGCCATAAAAAGATGGCTGCCCGAATGTGCATCCCAGTACCATCCCTTCATTACACCAAGATAGGCATATTCATAAAGAAAATGGATGATAGGAAATTCAAGTCTGAAAAAGATGGATACAACAACGTCTGCAACCAGCACAAACATCATGGAAACAATACCTATACAGGCCATTAATACCATTAAAAGGGTTTTAAAAATGACAATAATGGTTTCCAGTGGGTGTAAGTGATCCGTTAAATTATCAGGGGTTACTCTTCCTGATGAAAAAAGTGACAAAACAATAACAAAAGTGGATACGATAATAAATACATCCCAGTTCTTCATAACCGAAAAAATTAATACAACCAGATAGAATTTTCGGATTACTAATTCACCGGGGGAGGAAGGCTATAATAGTAATCAATCAGGTATACGATATACGCTACCTAAAGGTTATAGCCAAAAAGGGGTTTACAGGATTTTTTTACCGGGAGCTATTGTTGCCCTGATCACTTAAGCGATTCCAGTTTACTCCGGATTCCCTTTCCGTAAAACGGATTATTCCGTACTCTTCATTGAAATACACTTTGTTTATGGTTGATCCGGGAAAATCAAAACTGTCATACATAAGCACTCTCTCGTAGGTTTTTCCATCAACCATAAATTCATTATACAATGTCATTTCAGGCATTAGTGCTAAATAAGAGAAGTCACGGGCAAAGTCAAACTCAAATCTCAGCTTCAGGAAGTTAAAGAAAAAGAGCCGGGAAAAGGATACGTTATCTGTTTCAAATAAGATAAAAGGATATTCGTCCGGATCCAGCGTGTTTTTTGCTTTTATTTCTGCAGATGAATAACATGGACAAATGCTGTTGCGACCTCTGCAGGTGGTTGTATAGGCTTCAGTGCGTTCTACTTCAGTAATTATGAGTTCAAAAATCTCATTGTTTTGATTCATAAAAACAATGGTGTCGCCTTCTGCGTAAGGCAGCAGCTCAAGATTTTCTTCAGTAAATTCCGGACAATTAATCTCTTCAGAGCATGAGAACAAAAAAAGAGAGATTGAGAAAAGCAGAGGGAAAGTGAGTTTTTTCATGGTTGATTGTTTTATTTGTTTGGTGATACAAAGGTATTGAAAAAAATCAGGATCAAAGAACAGCCCAAACAAAGCTGTTCATATAAAATTTTTTAAGAATGGTTTGTTCCAGATAAGGATATGATGCGATTTCTATAGCTGGAGATTTCTAACCATCCATATCTTGAGAATTTTGGTCAAAGCACTGGCTTAGAGCCCTTGCTGACAAAGGGTTTTGGGGGACAGGTTAGAGATAAGAAAAAATTAATAAATTCTCTTGCGTGAAAGAAAAGATTTTATACCTTTGCCAAACCTTTTGAAAAACGAATTACACAGCGTTCTTTTACAGTTTTCACAAAGGTTTCACAATAAAATTTGCCCAGGTGGTGGAATTGGTAGACACGCTACTTTGAGGGGGTAGTGGCCGTTAGGCCGTGCAAGTTCGACTCTTGTCCTGGGCACTTTTATTTCATCTCCATCAGCCCAGATGGCGGAATTGGTAGACGCGCTAGTTTCAGGGACTAGTGTACGCAAGTACGTGCAGGTTCGAGTCCTGTTCTGGGCACTTTAAAGCACTGTTTTTCAGTGCTTTTGTTGTTTTTGGACACCAGGACCAACATGAGTTCCGCAGGAATGGGTCTCATGGTCATTTTTTTAACTTGGTTTTGTGGTTTTCCTCCTGATTGTAGTCAGCTTTTTATACACCAACCTTTACTTTACTGCCTCGCAAACTTCGTATATGAATCCCTTACCCGGCAGCAGGATCGGGTTTTAGCGCCAAATTGCATCCACTCCATGGTCAAAAGTAAATAAAATAAATTACATGTACCTATGTTTAAATATTGAATTATATAGGTTTGGGGTGTGTTTTGGATGAGATGGGTCGGGTAGGAGGACTGTTTTTTCCATACCTTTGCTTATTGATATCACTTATATAGCAACGTATGAAGAACCTAACCCTGCTCACCATTATTATTCTTGCCTTCCCGGTATCGTTAGCAGCTGCATTGAGCGATACTCTGTTGGTTCAGAAAACTTTATCTGATCCGGTCCAACGTTTTACTATCCGGAAACAATCTGTTGAAAATGATAGTGTTGTAATGCCTTATGAGGTGAATTATTCCCCATTAAGTACCTTGCAGGATGTTTTGCAGGGAAGGGTTGCCGGGGTTCAGGTTATTGGGCAAGGGGGGCTTCTGGCACAGGGTCACCATATTTTCATTCGGGGTAATTCCCCCTTTACAGATAGCAACTATCCTTTGATTATCATAGATGGAATAAATCCCTATGCCTGGAACAAGGATAATAGTGATATCGTTTATTCTGCCATAAATCCATTGCACTCTCTTCGTATTTCCGATATCGAATCTGTTGAAATATTGAAAAATGGTTATGCGTCAGCATTATACGGTTTTGAAGCATCCAACGGGGCCATCGTTATCAGAACCAAAAAAGGAGAAGCAAAGCGTCCATCATTCAGTTTTAATTCTCAGTTTGGGGTGGCTGATGCCAGTCGGAAATTGAAACTGATGAATCGCGATCAGTTTGTATCGTTCATAGCTAAAACATTTGAGCCTGATGATACCTGGGCAACCTGGGAAGATAAAATGACCCATATATCCCCTAACTGGATGCTGGGTGAAGATACGAACTGGCAGGATGAAATATTTAACAGCTCCTTGTGGCATACCTATAGTCTATCTTCGCAGGGGGGTACGGAAAAAGTGCAGTATTATTCATCGCTAAACCGTACCATGCAGGAAGGGCCGGTTATTGGAAATGATCTGGAAAACTTTTCGGGTAGGCTGAATATAAGTTTTACCCCAATTGATGGTCTGGAGATTCAGAGTGGTATTGCTCCATCTAATTCGAACATTACACGCGTTGTCGATAGTTATCGCAGGGCTTCACCAATGAGTGCATCATTATTGCCCCCCACCGAACCTGTTTTCCTTAACAATGGAAGGGATGTTAATACCATTCCCTGGACGTTTGGCGAATATGAGCCTCTGGGCTTAGATCATTTGAATAAAACGGAATTGCGTAGTTTCCCTTTTTTTACTTCTGTTTCGATTGATTTATTCAGGTCAGTTAATTTCAGGGCTCTGTTGGCAGGAGAATCATCAGAGCTTAGCTATAACAGGTATAGGGAATACCGGCATTTCTCGAGGGGTAATGAGAAGAGATTTGTCATGGATCAGGATTACAGTATTACATTCAGGCAATCTATTGGTAGTTTGTGGGAAATTATGATTAAGCCTGGGCTTAGCGTGAAAAGATACAATGTAGAAAACTACTTTTCTGGTGATATCACTTTCGGAAACTATAAGTATAATAACACCATTAGAAGTGCGTACCTGAATTCAGTATTTTCTTATGATAACAGATTATACTTCAACGGTATTCTGCGAAATGACCACTCATTAAGAAACAGGTTTTTTGATGAAGAAACAAGGATGTTAAATGTTTTTGGTTCTGCAAAATATGTTGTTGTAAGCCCATCTTTTAATGAAAGCCCCCTGAATGGGTTAAGCTACCTTGCATTGAATGTAAGCTATGGTTTCGCAGAGAATGGACTGCCAAACTATCCCATTTTTAATATTGTACCATCGAGGATAGAACCAGAAAGAATACATCATTTCGATATGGGAATGGAGTATAGCTTTAATAGATTGGGCCTTAGCGGAGAGATTGCCTATTTTCGAAAATCCATCCACGATATGCTTACCCCTAAACATCTGCGCTATTCGGCAAGATTTCGTCTTGAAAATGATGGAACCTTTTTGAACCAGGGAGTTGAATTTTCCCTTACTACAAGAAATCTGGATGGAAGGCTTCACTGGGTGTCAGGTTTCAACTTCACATACTTGTCCGGGAAAATTACTGATATTTCTGAAAACATCACTCGTTTTACAGGTAGCCAGTTTAAGGGTGAAGGCGTAAATGCATTCTATCTGTTTAATTTCAGGGGAGTTTGTGAAGCCACCGGAATGCCTTTATTTGAAGATAACAATGGAGAAGATGCTCTTTTCGATCACAGTATTTCAAAACGGATCATTGCAGGCCATCCCCAGCCAAAATGGTATGGAGGGTTTTCAAACCGGCTCGCTTATGGTAATTTCGACATCCATGTATTCCTTCAGTTTGTTTATGGAAACCATATATACAGCAGTGATTTAGAAGCACTAACCACATCTTACCCAAGATTGTATTATAACAGGACACAGGAATATTTTGAGAATGTATGGCTCGAACCTGGCGATATGGAAAAATATCCCCGGCCGGGACTAACCTTGTCCCCATCCACATTGCATCTAAATGATGGCTCGTACCTGAGGTTAAAAGACGTATCATTGGGTTACAATGTCCCTGGTTCATTGACAAACATTTTTTGGGTTTCACAGGCCCGTATTTACGTGAGTGGGAGCAACCTTTACACAATTACCAGTTTCGAAGGCTGGAATCCTGACTTGTACCAGAGTGCCAACCTTAATGCCCCTTATTCACGTGTAGTTAGTTTTGGTGTTCAAATAGGGTTTTAAGCAACTCCTGAATCAGAATTGACAGGCTTAACAAGCCAGAAACTCAATAATAAAACCAGATATTCCGGTAATCCCTGATGTTTTCACCCCTGGCAGCAAGTTCTTCCAGGTAATCGTAGATGGGAACATCCACATAGTTATAAGGCGGAACGGGTTGAATATTTTTTTCCCATGGATGGAATTCATATACTCTTGCACCATTGGGTAAGATCATTACCAGACGGTGATCCTGCCATGCCATTAACTGGTTCTTTCCCAGCTTGGGCACGTTGAATACGGGTTCATCGGTCCGGTCGAGGCCTGGCAAAAGTCTGGCTTCCTCCTTGCGTTCCTGTAAAATGCGGGCAATGGGAACCATGTATTTGCTGGTTTCTTCTTTGCCTTTCATGTTGAATGTATAGTATGGATCCACACCAATGGCTTTCAGATCAAGGCGAAGCTTTACTGTTTCAAAACGTCTGGAATTTTCAACGGTGAATACCTCCTGGTTATACACCATCATCCCTGCCTTCCTGATCCGTTGCACGGCTTCCATGGCTTCCGGGGTTACTTCGTAGCTGTGCTCAAAATGGGTAATGATGCTGATCTGCCTTTTACCGGGTTGCTGGAAAGAGGCGATCATGTCCACAAACTCCTTGTTCCACCTTTGGGGTAAAACCACGGGTGTACGCGATCCAATCCTGATGCGGTAAACCTGCTTTTTTGAACAGATCTGCTGCAGCACTTCTTTAAGGGTATTGGTATTCATTACACAGGGATCTCCACCTGTTATAAGCACATCACCCACGGCGGGGTTTTCATCCAGCCATTGCAGAGCTCTTTTGATCTCTTCTTTGCGAGCCAGTGCTTTGGGATCGAGCACTTCGTCTATTTCCCAGTTGCGCTGGCAATACACGCAGATCTGTGCGCAGGTGTTATACGGTTTTACAATAGCTATGCCAGGGTATCTGCGGGTTACGAGATCAACGGGTGAGGTGTCATGTTCTCCCATGAAATCGAACTGAATTCCCCGGTTTTCCTTACTTTCGATAAGTGCATCCACATATTCGGGGGGGGGGATCACCTGGGCGCGGATGGCATGGTCATAGCCTATATTCAGTTTGCTGTCCATGAGACTCAGGTAGTAGGGGGTTATCCCCACCGGGATCTTGTTTTTGGCTGCACGGTCAATGGCTTTTTTCTGTTCTTCCGTAAGCTCGATCAGTTCAATAAGGGGCGTTGCATCCTTTATTACATTCTTGAGGTGCCATTGGTAATTGTCCCAGTCTTTCTCCTCGCCATTGAAATATTTCAGTATCCGTTTTTTGTTGGCTTTACGCCAGTGAATTACCTCTTCCTCCAAACCACTGGGGTATTTTCGGAGGTATTTCTGCATGTTTGAAGACAGTTCATTGAGGATGCTGGTGCGGGCTTCAGAAGCGGCCCTGCCCGTAAGCTGTAGAAAATCAGGAATCCCTTTTTTGGCTTGTTTACTTTCAAAATAGATGTTGGATCGTCCTTCCAGTCCCCTGAAAAGATTGATAAACTCAAGGATGAAGCCCGGGGCTATGTTTTGTTCGCTTTCATTTTCTGCAGATTTGTGTTCCCCTTTTGCAAGCTTGATCAGCAGGTCGAGTGCCGAGAACTTGGTGCGGTATTCATTTACCGGGCCGATGATGCTTTTCAACACCCTGATGGCTTCACGCACAGTAGATTTTTCCAGAATATGCAGATCGTTGTCCACATCAAAGATCCGGCGTTCAGCCTTTTCCAGGTAATGATAAATGTTGTTGCGCGCTGATTCCAGGTCTTCAGCGTTTTTCAAAATCTCGCTGATATCCGGACTTGCTTCCCAGAGGCGTTCAAGGTATGCATCTATGTTTACCTGGAAACGGGGCTTTACCGTATCTACTGCATCGGTAAATACATCATCAATGATACGGGTATGAATTACCTTTTTTGCGGGCTTTTCAGCTTTCCCGGCAGACTTTCTTTTTTCCATAAGGATTGATTTTAGTTTTGGTTATAAGGGGATGGTAGCAGTTTTAATGCCACGTGGCCAAAATACAAAAAAAACCAAAACCAAAAAAGAAAAACCGCCCCTGAGGACGGTTTTTCAAAAATTGATCATCATCGGGTTTTGGTTTCCAGGCAATCTGTTGTTGCGGCTGTAAATGCCTGAAAACACTTTCAGATCAGTTAAAAATTCTTGGTGTTTTGGGTGTAACACGCGTTTTGTTAAAGCCTTCAAAGGAAGTGCTGATCATTATTTCGTGCGATCCGCCATTGTATCCTCTGCTGATACCAATGGCATAATCGTAAGCGTATCCTACTTTAATGTCCGGTGTAATAAAATATCCTACCATGGCTGAGATGGCATCACCCAGTCGGTAGGAGAATCCTCCCCACAGCATATTGTCGTAATAGCCAAGTACATTGATATCAAACTGGGTCATAAACCAACTGCTTTTGAATAAAAGATAGGGTTGAATGTCTACTGCCGGAAATACATCTTCGAAAAGGTATTTGCCATAGAGATAATAATGCCTTGGGGCATAATCAATGTTGGAGCCTTTTACAGACCGGTAGAGGTGTGTAATGGCAAAACCAACAGTAAGATTGGGGTCGAGGTATTCGGCTCCAAAGTTAAAATCAGGGCGTAAAAAGTTTTCCCTGCCAAAAAAGGCATTGGGGTCATTCATATCATCGTACCTGAGGTTGGTACCATCCAGGGTACGGTTAATGATCCCGGCCCCCAGTCCGAAAGTAAGACTTGATAATACGCCTACCTGCACAGGAAACGCATAAAAAGCCCTGGCAGTTAGCATATTCTCATAGCCCAGCCTGTCGTAGATCAGGTTTACACCCACTCCGCCAAACAGCTCCTGTATATAGGTGCTGGCATTGAGTGCCTGGGTGGACGGGGCATTTTCAAAGCCTATCCATTGCTGGCGTGCTACCAGGGAGGCGTTAATGGTATTTGAAACCTCAATGGCTGCCGGGTTAAAGGCGATTTCATTAAACATATACTGACTGAAGTGGAAATCGTTCTGAGCATGGACGGCCATTTGCCATGCTGCAAAAACCAGTGCTAGGAGTGTCAGATGTTTTTTCATAACTTGAACGTATTAATTATTCCGGGTTTCTTAAGCAAAATAATTTAGGTAAATGCATTAGAAACCCAATAGTTTATAACTCACCAATAAGTCTGCGAGCTCTGCTGACGGGAATACGTTCTCCGTTGTCAAAAGCAACAACGTAGATTTCATATCCCAGCTGCCTGAGTTCGCGTTGTATTTCAAACGCCGTTTCAAAGTCCCGGAAGCTTCCTACCAGGTAACGATGATAGCGATCGGTATCGTAATAATAAATGATATCAAAATGGGGCAATTCTTCCATTATCTTCCTGTAATACTGGGGATTAATGGGTACGTGCGATGCCATAAACTGCACCATGAATTCCACTCCCCGGGCAAAATAGGCGTCCTTTTCAATAGAGTTGAGGTATCTGAAACTGTGTCTTGATGCATCTTCAAGATATGCCTGCAGTTGTTCATAAGGAATAGACTCAAAAGTTGCCCTGCGGTTGAGCTGATGTTCGGCTTCGGTAGTTGCATCAGGGATCTCTAGCTGCGATTTTCCATGTCCCTTGGTGTAAATTCTTACCGGATCAATATTATTTCTGCGCAAATGAACCAGGATACTCTGTGCTCTTTGTTGAGAGAGGTAAAAGTTGAACAGGTAGCTACTGATAACATCGGTATGTGCATGAACAATGACCCCTTTTTCAGGATTACTTTCCAGGAAACGGATCACTGTATCAAGCTGTCCGATGGCTATGTCTGTTAATTCAGACCGGCCAAAGTCGAAATAAATAACCGGGAAACCTTCAGAACTGAGCGTGAACTCTCCGGTATAACGAGGTTGTGGTATTTCACGGGTTATGGTTTCAACTACCGGCTCCTCGGTAATAACTTCAGGAATGGTTTCTGCTACCTCTTCCAGAACTTCCTCAATTACTTCTTCTGCGATTGTATCTGTAGCATCAGGGAGTGTTTCTTCTTCCACATCTTCCTCTTCATAAATTATCTCCGCGATATCTGTTGGTTCGGGAGTGGGCACAGCGGTTGTATCGGGTTCTTCAATTGCTTCGGTTTCATCTGTATGAGCCAGAACAGCATCAACAGGAATAAGACTGAAGTTCTTTTCAAAATCCCTTATCACCTCAAAACGATTGGCAAGCAGCTGATCTTTCACTGCAAGGGTATCAGCCAGCTCCTGGTATCCTTCGGGATAAGCATTGATGTAATAGTTGACATCGGTGCTCAGATCAGGCATGTCATAGAAACCTTCTGCATTGGTTGTAGTCATGAAGAAGTTGTTGTGGTCATCATAGAAAAAGATATCCAGGAAAGCCACTGGTTCACCGGTGATCTGGTCTGTTACCCTTCCCTGCACAGTAAAGGTTTTGGGAACAACCCTGAAAGAGTATAAGTCATCTTCTCCTTCACCTCCGGGCCTGTTGCTGCTGAAAAATCCCCTGGTATAGTCATCGTCGATGATAAAGCCAAAGTCATCAGCGCTACTGTTTACAGGAGCACCCATGTTGATAGGGGTTGAATAGTTACCCTCTTCGTCAATGATGGAGTAAAACACATCGAAGCCTCCAAATCCGGGATGGCCATAGGATGAGAAATACAGCACATTGCCGGCTATAAAAGGGTAGGATTCATTGAAACGGGTATTGATGGTTGGGCCAAGGTTAATGGGTTCACCCCAGTTTCCTTCTTCATCTTTCAGGATCTTGTAAATGTCATATCCGCCAAAACCACCGTCCATATCAGAAGCGAAATAAAGGGTTTTGCCATCTTCAGATATGCTGGGATAACCGATATTGTAATCATCATTGTTGAAGGGGAACATTTCGGGTATTCCCCAGGTGTCATTCTGTGTGTTGTATTCTACTGTATAAATATCCGAAGTTACCCTGGTTCCGGTTTGTCCGCCACTGTTCATGAAATAGGCAATTTCATTGGTGGGGTCGTAGGAAAGGAATCCGTCATAGTAAGGGGAGTTGATACCACCTTGCAGTAGTCTTGGCCTGTCCCAATCCCCCGCGCGCCTGTTGAATGTTGCCTGGTAAATATTGGAATAACCGTCAGAAGGACCTTCATAGGGTTGAGTGGAGGAGAAAACGATCCTCTCTTTCAGGGTGCGTGAGATCCATGCCCAGTAGAAGATATTGTTATACCTCAAACGTACATCTATGTCAAATTGCTCATCTACGCGTGCCTGATCTTCATGAAATATTACCACGTTTTCAAGGAATCCGGCACCCCACTGTTGTCCGGGGTTATTAAGTCTCCTTTCATTGGAAACTTCAAATATGGTCTCTGTGTAGTAGTTTTCGCGGGCAAAATGTGCTGATTCCATCAGCTTGATCCCCAGCTCATCGCCGGGTCGTCTCTCAAGAAACTGCTCTGCATAGCTGATGGCAAGATCAAATTCCTCAAGACCAAGGGCCATCTCACTGATATGCAACAGAACAACAGGATCTTCATATCCCAGGTTATGGGCAACGGTAAACCATTTCTTTGCTTCCTGATAGTTTAACAGGCGCCGGTACGACTCTCCGATTTTGAACGAAAGCTCCCGACGAATGGCCGGGCTGTCTTCCCTTCTCAGGGTACGCTCATACACGTTGATTGCCTGATGAAACTGTTCCTTTTCGAAATAATCATCACCAACTGCAATTCGTTGTTGCGTCCTTTGCCCTGCAGCAGGCAGGGTAAGCAGAATACAGATAATGTAGATGTAAAATCTTTTCATTGAGAAACTGATATTATATTTTGCATGGGACTTGCTTAAAAGTCCCCGGCAAAATGCTGATTAATGAATATAATCCTTAAAGGCTTATACGCATTAGTTTTTCAAAGGTTCCCCTGTATTTCCAGGGGAAACCTTTGGATTTTTTGCTTATTGCAATATTACTGTCACAGAACCTCTTACAGTTGTTCTTCTGTTATTTTCATCATAAATGTTCAGTAAATAATAGTAGGTACCGGGAGAAACTTTTCGTCCATTGAACGTTCCGTCCCATCCTTCGGTGCCTTCGTAGATCTTCTGACCCCAGCGGTTAAATATTCTGAGCTCAGCTCCTGCGCCAAATATATCATTAATACCGTCACCGTCAGGTGTAAAAGCATTGGGCAATTCATCAATAAAGATGGTTACGATCTGGCTCATGCCCGGGCACTGGTTGTCCCATGCCACCACATAAATCTGCTGGCCATTTCTCAGATCGCTGGTGAGGTATGTGTTGAATGGTCCTGACTGTACCAGCTCACCACCTGCAAATCCTGATTTCTCGCCGTTACCGTTTTCATCACCATTGTCATTATTGTTTCCGTTGTCCGTTTCAGGATCAATCTTGTAGAAATCATACAAGCTGTAGCCTGCAGGCAGCGCTTCAAAGGTAATTGGCTGACCAGGATAGATTGAGTGGGCTTCTCCTGCATGCACATTGTTGATATACAACGCTACCTCAGGAGCCTCAATAAAGTCAACTTCGATGGTTGCCGTGAGCACGCATCCCAGTTGATCCATAACCACCAATGTGTAGGGAGCAATAAAGGGAGCAGTTACCGTTGGGTTGAGAACTGTGCCAACAGCATTTCCATCGGCATCGGTCCAGAAATACTGGTAGGGTGATACACCGCCGGTAACCAGGATATTTGATCCAAGCTCAGCAATGGTATCTCCGGTGCATATTTCCGGATTTGCCACGAACTGGAAACGAAGGTCATTGATGGTGATTGTTACCTGACCTGTAGAACTACAGCCTGTTTCTGTGTCTGTTACTGTTACGGTATAGGTTGTAGTTACGTCAGGGCTTACCACCGGATTTGCCTCATCAGAGAAGAATTCTTCATCCTGGTCAGATGTCCAGCTGTATACATAGCCTTCCACTTCATCGCCACCAATCGGAATATCCTGAGCTTCATCGGCACTGCAGAATACCATATCGTCGGCAATATCCAGTTCTGGTCCGTCAATTACGGTAATTACAACCTGGGCAGTAGCACTGCAGAATTCGGTGCTTACTACCAGAACAAAGGTGATCTGGTTGTTGGCATCCAGGGTAAGGTTGCTGGGGACTACAGTAGGATTGGCCTGATTGCTGAAGAACCCGGCAGGTATAGAACTCCAGAGATAGGTATGTCCTGGTAATGCCTGTCCGGCACCCAATTGAATCATTTCACCCTCACATACATCCGTATCATCGATCACAAGGGCTTCAGGTGCAGGATGTACAGCCACCACCACACTGTTGCTGTTGCTGCAACCGGTAGCTGTTATGGTTTCTATAAGGGTGTAAGTCGTAGTCACAGCAGGGCTTACAGTTGGGTTGGGAATTGTTGGATCACTGATACTATCATCAACCGGATCACTGATCCACAGATAGCTGTGCCCGGGGATCATCTCTCCCGATTCGTCACCAAGCATTACGGATCCTCCTTCGCAGATGTCATGATCTTCTCCGGCATTGGCCTGTGGCAAAGGATGTACAGTTATGGATACACTGTTTGTTGCTATACAACCAGGGTCTGCCAGCATCACTGTCAGGGTATAGGTTGTTG
>SLIL01000080.1 GCA_007135645.1 Bacteroidales bacterium | reverse complement strand
CTGCATCCTCAAGGATATAAATAAGATGGTCAAGGTCGTCGCGGTTCAGCCTAAGCCGGCCTCTTACTTCAATAAAATCATCGGTGCTCAATCTTCTGAAGCGCATCCGGTGACTGATAATGCTATGCAGTTCCACTACCGATTCAATACCAGCCCCGGCGCAGAAAAAACACATGGCCATGGGCACATAGGATAGTACGAAAGCTTCACCGGTAACATCGGCCGGCAGGAAAAACCCTCTCAACACGATCTCTTTGCCCTCCATTTGCTGCAGGGTGTTGCCAAATCGGGGCACATGCACAAAAGAGTTATATTCTATGCTGAACCGGTAGCGCATCCTCACGTCGCTGAGCAGGATGCTCCAGGTCTCATCTTCGTAATGCTTTTCCAGGTCAGGGGGCTGGCTGACAAGGAACATGGACAGGATGAGAAAAAGTACTTTTATCACGGTATTATTGTTTTCTGGTCAATGAATAATGCACATCTGTATTGTAGGCGTTCCAAGCAGGGATAAGCGAAGCAATGATCCCTGTGATCAGGGCAAAGATCAGCAATGTTGCTTCACCGGCAAATAGCATCATCAGGCTGGTGTGGGTCATAAAGTGAAACGATGGCAACAACAACCACACCAGTCGCGCCAGGATGGTTCCTGCAAGCCATCCTGCAGCAGCAAGAATGATGCCCTGCCAGAGCAACAGCATAAACACGGTTGCCCGGCCTGCCCCCATTACCCTCATCAGGGCAATATCCTGCATTTCCTGCCTAAGGACATTCCACAAATGGATAAAAATGTTGACCCCCGAAATGATGATGATGATCCATGCCAGCACCGACAACAGGTCGAAGCCTGTGGAAGTGAGCGACATCAGCCTGTTGATCTCCAGGGCTGGAGATGCCGCCTGTAGCCTGGTGGATTCATTGATGGTGCGCGTCAGCTGGATCATCCCTGCCGGGCTCCTGAATTGCAGCAGCATGGCGGTGATCTCAAGATCAGCATGCACGGATGGTGTTTCAGATTGAAGGAGAAACTCCTGGTAAAGCTGCATTTCTTCAAATGAAATGTCTTCACCTGCCTCTATTTTTTCTTTTATTTCCAGAAGTTGCGGATCTTCATTGGGGTTTTGCGGATCATTATTATGTAGATGCGCATGGTCGAGGTCATTATTATGAGGGTGGTGATCATGTTTATGATCATCATGCTGGTGGTCATCATGGTAATGATCGCCATGAACCTTCCACACCGATTCTACCGGGGTGATGATCAGGTTATCCATAATTCCTCCTGACCGTTCCATAATACCGGTAACAGTGTAAAGAAATTCGGGATGGGCATGCCCGGTTTCCCTGAACCCATGCACCCCGTAAAACTGATCGCCCAGCTGCAGGCCGGTGCTTCGCTGAATGTTAGCCCCAACCACTGCATCAAGGACCTGGTTGTGCCAGCTGCCTTCGGTCAGTTGAGCATCATAAAGCAAGGGGTAATCCACGGGGGCCCCAACGATCCTGAATCCACGGTAGTTGTCGCCCAGGGCCAGGGGAATGGCTTTTTTTACCAGCGGGTTGCGGGTAATCTGTTCGGCCTGCGCCAGGGGGATATTTCCCGTGGGATAGTCGGCATGCAACACCGAAGAGAGAATAAGTTGCAGGGGGCTTCCCTTGGCACCCACCACCAGGTCTATACCCGAAAAGTTGCGCTCAACACTCTGCTGCAGGTTCTTTTCTGCGATGATGATCAGCGAAATAATGCTGCAACCGATAGCAAAAAGCAGTACGCTGAAAAAGGTGCTTCCGGGCCTGGATCTGAGTTTTTGTATGGCAAGCTTCAGAATGTACATGTGCTGGTAATTCACAAAGGGTAAATGTTGTTGAAATATTGTTTGAGCCGTTGATCATGTGTGGCAATGATCCAGCTGGTTTTTTTATCAGATAAAGACTGGTTGATGAGCTTAACAAACTGCTCGCAGCGCCTGTCATCAATGCTGCTGGTGGGCTCGTCGGCCAGCACCCACCCCGGCTCATTGGCCAGTGCCCGTGCAATGGAAAACCGTTGCTGTTCACCTTCGCTGAGCTGATGTGGCTTTTTATGGGTCAGATGGGTTATCTCAAGCTGCTCCATGAGGGTGGTGAGCCATGCATGCCCGTTTTTATTTCCCGCAAATCTTCTTGCCGCTTTAAGGTTTTCCAGAACGGAAATTCCATTGATGAAGTAATGTTTCTGAAAGATCATACCAATATGTTCACCCCGAAACCGGTCAAGCTCACCCGGATCCATGATGCTGATATCTTTCCCGGTATAGCAAACAGAGCCCTTTTCAGGAGTAAGCAACCCTGCCATAAGATGCAGCAGCGTGGTCTTCCCACTACCTGAATTCCCGGAGATTAAAAGATTTTCACCTGCATTCAGGGAAAAATCAGCAAAGGATAATTCCTTTTCGCCGGGATATTCAAAAACAAGGGATTTTACATTGATGTGTTCCATGTCAGCTGCAATTGTTGCATGTTCCGTTGATAAGCAGATCGTAGCCATTTGCCTTAAACCCTTCGGGTAAAACCGGGGGTTCAAATTCAGGTTTGGTCAGGCAATAAACCTTACTGCAGTCATCGCAAAAAAAGTGGGAATGAAACAGTTCGGCATGCTTCTCCTTCTGATGGGTAATGGCATACATTACCGTTCCACCTTCAAGGGAGATGCTGTGGATAACATCCTGATCCAGGAAACTGCGAAGGGTGCGATATACAGTGGTCCGGTCAAATCCCCCGTTGAGGCGGCTCCTGATATCAGGCTCGGACAGGGCAGAGCCTGATTCGAGCAAAACCCTTAATACTTCTACCCTGCAAGGGGTTTTGGACATGTTTTTCTGCCCTAAAAGAATGGATACTTCTTCCTGTAGCATGTTAAAAGCAAATTAATTCAACACTATTACAACAATTTATTCTGCAACAATGTTGCAAACATACGGAGATTTTTAGTCCTAAATAATGTTATTGTTGATTTTTTCCATTTTCTTACTCGTCAGACGACTCCAAGTCGTCAGACGAGTTGATGCTGAGTGTACTCGTCTGACGAGTTGTTGCTGAGTGCACTCTTAGCCGACTCCAAATCTTCAGACGAGTTTATATTAGGCCCTGCTATTTCCTTTTTGTATTATTAGCGAATAATACCTAATTTTGAAACCTTGAAACAAGCAACAGACAAAAGGTCTGCTGATGTCCGGTTGGTCTTTTAGGCAATCCGCACATCTTAAACGTTTTTTACCGCTGACTATGGGTATTTTTATTGGTGTGAGCATCATCATCATTTGGGCATTGCATTTGACCTATATGCTTTTATTTGTGGAGTTTTCTGCAACCAACCCCTATATGTATTTTCATATCCTGTTGCAGGGATGGTTGTATACGGGTTTGTTTATTACCGGTCATGATGCAATGCATGGAACCATCAGTAAAAAGAAGTCTGTGAATACTATTTTGGGCACTCTGGCTACCTTTCTTTTTGCCGGAATGTCTTACAAGCGTCTGAGAAAAAACCACGGGCTGCATCACAAATATCCCGGCATGGAAGGGGATCCCGATTTTTATGTGAAGTCGCAAAATTTTTTCCTGTGGTGGGGAATTTTTATGTGGCGATATGTGACAATAATGCAGCTGGTTATTATGGCAGCTTTTTACAATGTATTTATACATCTGCTGGGACTTGGCGAACTTAAAGTGGTTATTTACTGGGCCCTGCCTGCCATACTGGGTACTTTGCAATTGTTTTATTTTGGTGTTTACTGGCCCCATCGCAAACCCCACCTGCCCCATATGATGCCACACAGGGCAAGAACATTAAAGAAGAATCACTTCTGGGCTATGGTAAGTTGCTACTTTTTTGGTTATCATTTTGAACATCATGAGGATCAGTTTGTCCCCTGGTGGCAATTGTATAAAACCAAAACTCCGGCAAAGAGCTGAAATTTGGGACAGTAGTTAATTGAAAGAAAAATCAGCAAACCAATAAATAGTTCTCTCATTAAAAAATGGAAATACTAAAACAACGAATCGAAGAAGCGTGGGACAACCGCGCACTGTTAAAAGAACAACAATACCTTGATGCCATAGAAAGCACCCTTGAATACCTTGATAAGGGGAAATTGCGTGTGGCAGAAAAAAAGGGAGAGGGCTGGATTGTAAACGAATGGATCAAAAAAGCAGTGATCCTTTACTTTCCCACCCGCAAAATGGAAACCATCGAAACAGGACCCTTTGAATTTCATGATAAGATCCCTTTGAAAAAAGGGTTTCAAAAGCTGGGAGTGCGGGTAGTTCCCCATGCCATAGCACGTTATGGAGCCTTTCTGGCCTCAGATATTGTGATGATGCCATCATATGTAAACATTGGTGCTTATGTAGATAGCGGGACTATGGTAGATACATGGGCTACGGTAGGAAGCTGCGCCCAGATTGGAAAAAATGTGCATCTGAGCGGTGGCGTGGGCATTGGCGGAGTGCTGGAGCCGGTGCAGGCCGCACCGGTGATCATTGAAGACGGATGTTTTATTGGCTCACGTTGCATTGTGGTGGAAGGAGTCAGAATTGAAGAAGAAGCCGTGCTGGGGGCCAATGTGGTGATTACGGGATCCACAAAGATCATTGATGTGAGTGGCCCTGAACCGGTAACCTATACAGGCAGGGTGCCTAAAAGGGCGGTAGTGATCCCGGGTACCATCCCAAAGGAGTTTCCAGCCGGAACCTACCAGGTACCCTGTGCCCTGATCATCGGGAAGCGCAAGGAAAGCACCGATAAAAAAACAAGCCTGAATGATGCATTGCGCGAATACAACATTGCAGTATGACGGGCAACAATGAAAAATACATGTTTTACGTTTAATATTCACTGTAAATAGTGAGTGCACTCTGAAAAGTCTTTTTTAATGCTAGTGAAAAAACAGTCCTTGATAATTCGCATAAATTCAATAGGTTGCGAGCTCCCCCTCTTAGGGGGATTGGGGGTATTGTACCTTTCGGAGTGCGCTCAATAATTAAATCTCATAAATCCATATGCAGGAAGACCTTGACAAAGCCATAGAAGTCTTGCGCAACGGTGGCACCATCCTATACCCTACTGATACCATCTGGGGCATTGGCTGTGATGCAACCAACTCAAAAGCAATCAACAAGGTTTACAGGATTAAATTCCGTCAACCTCAAAAAGCACTTATTGTTCTGGCAGATAGTGCTGAAATGATCAAAGAGTATGTTTTTAAGCTGCCAGACATAGCACTTGAGTTGATAGAGAATTTCAGGGATCCCATAACCATTGTTTATGATAAGGCCCGCAACCTCCCCAAAAGCATAGTTCCTGATGATGGTACGATTGCTATCCGTATACCAAAGCATGAGTTCTGCCTGAAGCTGATCGGGATGCTTGGAAAACCCATTACCTCCACCTCTGCCAATCTGAGTGGTGATCCGTCGCCTACTTCCTTCAGCAGGGTCAGCCAGGAGATCAAGGAATCGGTGGACTATATCTGTAAAACGGGACAGCTTGAAGTGCAATCCCCCAAACCATCTACCATAATCAGGGTAAATGATGACGGACACATGAAGATCATCAGAAACTGATTGCCGGAAAAGGGATTTTTTTCAGTGAATCATTTCCGAAGATTTTGAAATAATCCCCTGAGAAGTTGTACATAAATTTTTATTCACATTGTTAGCAGATAAACTTAAGCATCCGGTGTTTAAACTGGTCGCCGAAGCAACAGCCGAGACAGGATATCCTGCCTGGGTGGTGGGAGGCTGGGTAAGAGACCTGTTGCTGGACAGAAAGTCAAAAGATATTGATATAGTAGTGCAGGGAAGCGGCATTGAACTGGCTGGTGTTGTTGAAAAAAAGCTGGGTGGATCAGCCAAGCTGGTGGTTTATAAAAACTTTGGAACGGCAATGCTCAAAGCCGGCGACTGGGAAATTGAGTTTGTAGGTGCACGGAAAGAATCCTACCGATCCGATTCCCGGAAACCCATTGTGGAGAATGGCACTTTTGCAGAGGATATCAGCCGGCGCGATTTTACCATTAATGCAATGGCCATTTGCCTTACAGGCAGTGATTTTGGTAAGCTTGAAGATCTTTTCAACGGGTACAATGACCTGAAAAAGAAGACCATTCGTACCCCGCTTGATCCCGATATTACCTATTCGGATGACCCTTTGCGAATGATGCGTGCCGTAAGGTTTGCCTCGCAGCTGAATTTTACCATCCATTGCGACTCCTTTAATGCCATTAAGCGCAATGCCTCCCGCATAAAGATCGTATCCATGGAGCGGATTATGGATGAGTTTAACAAGATCATGCTTTCTCCAAAGCCATCCAGGGGGCTAAAAATGCTCAAAACAGCTGGTCTTCTCAAAGAGTTCTTCCCTGAACTGGAGGCCATGCATGGGGTGGAGGTTGTAGAAGGGAAAGCCCATAAAGATAATTTCTTTCATACCCTTCAGGTGCTTGATAACCTTAGCGAACACTCTGACAACCTCTGGCTGCGCTGGGCGGCCCTGCTCCATGATATTGCCAAGCCACGTACCAAACAGTTTGACACCAAAGCAGGGTGGACCTTTCATGGGCATGAATTTGTGGGGTCGAAAATGGTTCCGCGGATATTTAAAAGACTGCGATTACCACTGGACGACAAGATGAAATATGTGCAGAAACTTGTTCTTCTTCACCTCAGGCCCATCGTGCTGAGCGAGAGCATTGTCACCGATTCGGCCGTGAGAAGACTGCTCTTTGAAGCCGGTGACGATATTGACGATCTGATGACACTTTGCGAGGCCGATATCACCAGTGCCAATGAATACAAGGTGCAAAAGTATCTGGATAACTTTAAGCTGGTAAGGGAGAAGCTGACCGAGATCGAGGAGAAGGACAGGATAAGAAACTGGCAACCCCCCGTAACCGGTGAGGATATTATGCAAACTTTTGATATTAAGCCATCAAAAGAAGTGGGGATGATAAAGACAGCCATACGGGAAGCTATACTTGACGGGGTCATTCCCAATCAAAGGGAAGAAGCCCTGGAATTTATGATCAATGAAGCGAAAAAACTTGGCCTTAATCCGGTGGACAAAAAAATTAATCATTAATTTTGTTGTTGAATCATCCATGATTTTTCATGTTTAAAAAAGAAAATAAGCCACGCTATGTTTATTTACAGGTTCAGATTGAATTTTGAGGAGCAGGATGGGTTTTCCCGTGATGTTGAGCTTATTACCGATCAAACCTTTATGGATTTTCATAAGGTGATCCGTGATAACCTCTCGCTGGATCAAAATGTGGAGTGTGCCTTTTTCCTTTGTGATCACCGTTTTCGCAAGAGAAAACAAATCCATCATCATATCCCGGAGCAAGGATCAGCTCCTGATGAGGAGGATGCGCCCAAAAAACTTTACATGGAGCAATGTGTGCTCAGCGATTTCATTGATGATCCCCATCAGAAGTTCATTTACATTTACGATCTGGCTAAAGAATGGACATTCTTTATCGAGTTGCTTAAGATCCGCCCGGCTGAAGCAGGCAAAACGTATCCTGCAATAGCTGCAGCCGCAGGAGGCGTTCCTGTTGAGATCAGTCGCAAGCCCGTTCCCCTGCCAGGTGTACCTGATGATGACGATGATGCAGAAGATGAAGAGGATACCACCATGGAGCAGCAGGAAGAGGGGGTTTATGGCGAAGAGGATATGGATGAGTTTGACGATTCTCACATGTATGACGACTCCATAGAAATCGGTGAAGATTTTGATGAAGGAAAATCGTAATGACAAAACCCTGGTTGTAATAACCGGACCCACCGCAGTAGGAAAAACCCGCACAAGTATTGAGGTAGCCCGGGAATTGGGCACCAGTATTATTTCGGCCGATGCCAGGCAGTTTTACAAGGAATTAAAGATCGGTACTGCTGCACCCACTCCCGAAGAGATGAAACAGGTACAGCATTATCTGGCCGGGCATATTTCCATATTTGATTACTACAACGCGAGTCAATTTGAAAAGCAGGCCCTTGATCTGCTTGCTGATCTTTTCGTGCTCCATGATCATGTGGTTGTTTCGGGAGGGTCGGGTTTGTATATTGATGCCTTATGCGAAGGAATTGATGATTTTCCGGATATTGATCCCCGGGTACGAAAAAGGGTGCAGCAGGAATATGCAGATAAGGGGCTGGAAGGGTTGCGTAGCTGGTTGCAATTGATTGACCCTGCCTATTATCAGGAAGTGGATATTGCCAACCCCAACAGGATGATGAGGGGAATTGAGATTTTTCTTCAAACGGGAAACAGATTCTCAGATCTCAGAAAAAGAACCACGGTACAGCGCCCTTTTGCCATTAAAAAAATAATCCTGAGCAGGCCACGCAAAGAGCTTTTTGACAGGATCAATGAGCGTACAGGTGCAATGCTGCAACAGGGTATCGTGGAAGAGGCCCTGGCATTTTTCAGGTACAGGCACCTGAATGCTTTGAACACGGTAGGGTACAAGGAGTTGTTTGCCTGGCTTGAAAATAAAACATCATTGCACCAGGCCCTGGAAAACATCCGTACCAACACACGCAGGTATGCCAAGAGACAGCTAACATGGTTTAAGAAGTACCCGGATGCCCGATGGTTCCTGCCCACGGAGATCAATGCTATTTTGAAGTATATCAGGGAAAAGTAATTGGTAGTGATAAGGCACTAAAATTTTGGGAATGTGTTTAGATCTTTCGTTACCAGCTACTTGACTTTTTTGTCTATTTCGCTGGAAAATTCCTTCACAAGGATCTCTTTTAACTCTACCGGCTTGATGTTTCTTTTCATCTGACCATTTTTTACCCATGAAATACGCCCGGTTTGCTCACTTACCACAATGGCCAGTGCATCTGATTGTTCAGTAACTCCCACCGCTGCCCGGTGCCTCAGCCCCAGGTAAGCCGGAAAGTGGGTACTTTCAGATACCGGCAAAACACACCTTGCTGCTTTGATCCGGTTTTCGGAAATTATGACGGCTCCATCGTGCAGTGGGCTGTTTTTAAAGAAGATATTTTCAAGTAATTGCCTCGACATTCTGGCGTCAATCATTTCGCCGGTTTCCTGAAATACATCCAGGTTGTTTTCCATGGTAAGCACTATGAGGGCTCCGGTTTTACTGGAAGATAATTCTTCGCAGGCATTGACGATATCGCTGATGGCAAGCCGGGTACTTTGTTCAAAATGCCAGAACCGGCCAAAGAACCGTTTTGTTTTTTTACTTAAAAAGCTACGCGTGCCCAGAATAAGGAGAAACTTCCTGATCTCTGGCTGAAATACCACAATCAAAGCCAGAACCCCCACGCTGATAAACTGTCCTAAGATTTCGGTGAGTAGCTCCATTTCAAATATCCTCACCAGCCACCAGAATATGTAAATGGATATGATCCCTAAAAATATATTTAAAGCGCCTGTACCCCGGATAAGCTTATAGAGGTAATAAAGCAGGATAGCAACAAGCAGAATATCTACTATGTCGAGCAGGCGGAGCTGAATAAATGCTGTAACAGCAAACAGGTGTGGATGTATCATTTGGTTCTACATTTTTTCAGCATTTCAGTAAGTTTAATAGCTTCAGCAGCTTCCCTGGCATCATGCACCCTCAGGATGCTGGCCCCTTTTTCCAGTGCAATGGTATTGAGAACGGTTGTACCATTGAGTGCACCTGCAGG